>NZ_CP132360.1:2680138-2892984 GCF_030758955.1 Agrococcus beijingensis
GGCACGCGCTGCCGTAGCGGCACGCGCTGCCGTAGCGGCACGCGCTGCCGTAGCGGCACGCGCCGCCGGGGGGCTCGCGCTGCCCCCGGGACCGGCGGCGCCGGTCAGGCGAAGAGGTCGGAGATCTCCTCGACCGTCGCCGCGTCGAGCTCGCCCTCGCCGGCCGCGGCGTTCTGCACGACCTGCTCGGCCTTCGTCGCCCCGGCGATGACGCTCGTCACGGCGGGCTGCGCGAGCAGCCACTGGAACGTCACCTCGAGCATCGTGCGGCCGGTGCCGGCGACGATCCGCTCGTACTGCTCCATGCGCGCCCAGTCGGTCTCTTCGAGCAGCTGCGGCTTCAGCGCCGTCAGGCGCGCGTCCGCCGGGCCCGATCCTCGCGAGTACTTGCCCGTGAGCAGGCCGTTGCCGAGCGGGAAGTAGGGCAGGAAGCCGATGCCCGTCTCGAGCACGACCGGCAGCACCTCGCGCTCGACGTCGCGCTGCACGAGCGAGTACTCGTCCTGCGCCGAGACGAAGCCGTTCGGGGTCTGGACGTGCGCGGCCTCGTCGATCTGCTCGGCCGAGAAGTTGGAGTGCCCGTAGGCGCGGATCTTGCCCTCGTCGACGAGCTCGTCGAGCGCCTCGACGGTCTGCTGGATGGGCGTCGATGGGTCGGGCGTGTGCAGCTGGTAGAGGTCGATGTGGTCGACCTGCAGGCGGCGCAGCGACGCCTCGACGGCGTTGCGGATGTAGCCGCGCGCGCCCTTCGGCCCCCACGTCTCGGTGCCCTCGATGGCGAGGCCCGAGTGGCCCCACTTCGTCGCCAGAACGACCTTGTCGCGGGCGGCGCTGCCGGCCTTCTTGAGCGCGACGCCCATGAGGGTCTCGGAGGTCGTGGCGGGGTTGCCGTAGATGTCGGCGGTGTCGAACAGCGTGATGCCGTGATCGATCGCCGCGTGGATGACGGCGTCGGTGCCGGCCTGGTCCTCCGTGCGGGTGCCCTTGCGGCCGAAGTTGTTGCATCCCAGCCCGATGGGCGAGACCTCGATGCTGCTGGTTCCGAGCGTGCGCGTCATGCCTTCAGCCTAGGACCAGCGGTGTCGGGGCCCGCCCTCGGCCCGGCGGTCTGCCCTCGTCGGGCGGCGCCGTCGCGACTCGCCCGCGGCGGCTCAGAGCCGCGTGCGCGGCTGCTTCGGCTTCAGCGGCTTGTGTGGCTGGGTGGCGGCGATCGTCTGCGCGACCTCGTGCAGCCAGTCCGTGTCGCCCAGCGCGTCGTCGTCGACGACGCCGTAGGGCTTCGATCCCGGGTAGGCCTCGCCGCGCGGCAGGTGCTCGGTGAGCTCGCTCGCCTCGGGTACGAGCTTGAGCAGCAGGGTGTCGTCGCAGACGAAGCCGAAGATGCGGTCGTCGCAGTAGATCGCCTGCTCGCCGAACATCGACTGGAGCCTGATCGGCAACGGCTCGAAGGCCTCGCGGATGCGTTGCAGCGTCTCGGGCCGGTTCGTCATGGCTCGATCGTAGATGGCGCGCGGCGACGGCGACAGCGATCGGCGCGCCGCCCCAGGCCCGGACGGCTGCCGACCTCCTAGAAGAGCGCGGAGGGCTCGTCGGGCGTGGGCTCGTGGTCGGCCCATACGGAGCCGGGCGGCGGAGGCGGTGCTGCGATGCCCGCCAACCGGTCGGCTTCGGCCTGGGCGAGTGCTTCGCGCTGCTCGCGGCGTCGTCCGCTGCGGGTGCGCTTGGGCGGTTTCGCTGGTGTGCGGGGCATGTCGGTGAAGCGTGGCCCGACCGGTGGGGGCTCGTCGACGATCACCTGCCCGATCGGGGAGGTCCAGCGCAGCACCCCGCCCGGCAGCTGCTCCACGCCCCAGCGGGTCTCGTGCTTGAGGCCGTGATCGCTGCGGCAGAGGTGCTCGAGGTTCGACAGGGTGGTCATGCCGCCGCCGGCGAAGTCCTTGGTGTGGTCCGTCGTGCGGGCGGGGCCGCGGCCGCTCCGCGCGCGCGGACCGCGGCGATGCGCGGCGGCGCGCCCCGGCGTCGAGCCGACGGCGCTACCCTCGGCGCATGCGCACCGCAGTCGTGAACCCCCTCCTGCCCGCCGGCTACGACCTCGTCTGGACGCTCGTGATCGCGACCCTGGCGGCACTCGCGGTGGTCGCGGCGCTGCAGGTGCTGCGCGCGAAGCAGCTCAGTGGGCTCGAGGTGGCCGTCTGGCTGCTGGTGATCGTGGCGCTGCCCGTGCTCGGGCCGGTCGCGTGGTTCATCACCGGCCGGCGGCTGCGCGCGTCGTCGATCGAGGCCCAGCGGCGATGATCGATGCCGCGGCGATGATCCGGCGGCGCTGATGGCGCAGGTGACGCTGCTCTGCGGCCCCTCGTGCGCCGGCAAGTCGACGCTCGCGCGCGAGCTCGAGGCCGGCGGCGCGCTCGTGCTCTCGTACGACCGCGAGGCGTGGGCGCGCGGCGTGCGCGACGGGAGGCCGTCGCGCGAGCTCATGGAGCAGATCGACCGCGAATTCCTCGAGCAGCTCGGCCGGGTGCTCCCGACCGGTCGCCGCGTCGTGCTCGACGCGTCGCTCTCGACCCGCGCCGTGCGCGATCGGTGGCGGATGCGGTTGGGCGCGATGGCCGTCGACGTCGAGCTGGTCGTGGTGCGCGCGCCGCTCGAGACGCTGCTGGAGCGCGCGCACCGGCGCGAGCCCGGGCCCGAGTCGGTGGTGCTCGACGACCAGGCGCTCGCCGACTACGTCGAGGGCTTCGAGTGGCCGGGCGAGCACGAGGCGCACCGCGTCGTCGAGACCGCCTGACGCGCACCGCGCGGCCCGCGCGACGACGACCCGCGCCCTGACCGACCGACGCGCCGCGGCGCATCCGCTCGACCGCTTTCGCCTGATCGACGCGTGCCAGGATGACCGCATGGAACCGCTCGCGCTGATGCTGATCGTCTCGGGGCTGCTGGCGCTCGGGTCGCTCGCGCTCGGCGTGGTCGTGCACCTGATCGGGCTGGGTCGCATCGCGCCGAGCGCGGTGCTGGGGCTGCCCGGCAACGGGCTCCGGGCGGATGCGTCGACGTACCGTGCGACGCACCGTGCGGCCACGCCGCTCACCTGGCTCGCCACCTCGGTCGCCGCCGTCGCCGCGATCGGCGCGCTCATCGCCGGGCTGCAGGAGGGCCTCGCCGAGTGGGCGGTGCTCGCCGTGCTCTCGGCGATCGTGCTCGTGGTCGGGCTGACGCTCGCGACCTGGCGGGCGCACACCGCGCGCTGATCGCAGCGCGCTGACATGGCCACGCGTGTTCACCCGCGCTCAGGGTGACGTTCACCGCCTATGGCTAGGTTGAGAGCGAACGCGCGACCGCAACGTTGCCGATCGCCCATCAATGTCGCGGATCCCAAAGATCCGGAACGTCCCGAGAGAGGCATACCCATGCAGATGTCGACCAGGCGCACCCTCCGTGCCGCCGCCCTGCTCGCGACGGGCACCGTGCTGCTCGCCGGCTGCGCCAGCGCGGCCCCGGCGGACGAGACCAGCGAGCCCGCGGCCAGCGGACCCGGGGCCAGCGGCGAGACGCTCATCGTCTACACGAACTCGAACTCCGACGGCCGCGGTGAGTGGATCACCGAGCAGGCCGCAGAGGCCGGCTTCGAGATCGAGATCGTGGGCCTCGGCGGCGCCGACCTGACCAACCGCATCATCGCCGAGAAGAACAACCCGGTGGGCGACGTCGTCTTCGGCCTCAACACCATGTTCTTCGAGTCGCTGAAGGCCGAGGAGGCCATCGTCGGCTACGAGCCGTCGTGGTCGGGCGAGGTGCCGCAGGAGGCCGGCGACCCGGTCGACGGCGCCTACTGGCCGCTGGTCGACCAGGCGATCGTGATGGTCTACGACGAGGCGACGGTCGACAGCGCCCCCGCCGACGTCTCCGACCTGTGGAGCGACCCGGCCTACCAGGGCACCTACGAGGTCAACACGGCGCTCGGGCAGGCCACCCCGCAGCTGGTCGTCGCCGGCATCCTCGCGCCCTACGTCGACGAGGCCGGCGAGGTCTCCGACGAGGGCTGGGCGCAGGTCGAGGCGTACTTCGCGAACGGCAGCCCGGTCGTCGAGGGCACCGACCTGTACGCGCGGTTCGACCGCGACGAGGTCGACTACGGCATCGTGCCCTCCGGCGGCATCATCGCCCGCGACGCGGAGTACGGCACCACGACGGCGATCGTGCCGGCGGCCGACGGCACGCCGTTCGTCACCGAGCAGATCGGCGTCATCGCCGGCACCGAGCAGCAGGAGCAGGCGCAGGCCTTCATCGACTGGTTCGGCTCGGCCGACGTGCAGGGCGCCTTCGCCGAGGAGTTCAACTCCATGCCCGTCAACGAGGTCGCGCAGGAGCGCGCGAACCCCGAGATCGTCGAGCTGGTGGGCTCCGTCGAGCGCGCCGACATCGACTTCGCGCTGGTGCGCGAGCACATCGGCACCTGGGTCGAGCGCATCGAGCTCGAGTACCTGCCCTGACACGGCTCCGCCCGTGATGCGACGGGGCGGGGGCGGCGCAGGCCGTCCCCGCCCCGCGCGACCCGACGCATCCACCCCCCCCATCCCCGAGGAGCCAGCATGATCCGATTCGACGGCGTCCGCGTCGAGTACGACGGCCAGGTGGCCCTCGAGGGCCTCGACCTCGAGGTGCGCGAGGGCGAGTTCTTCACGCTGCTCGGCCCCTCGGGCTGCGGCAAGAGCACCGCCCTGCGCGCGCTCGCCGGCTTCATCGAGCCGACCGCTGGCAGCCTGTGGGTCGACGGGCGCGACGTCACGCGCGTGCCGAGCGAGGGGCGCGGCGTCGGCATGGTCTTCCAGAGCTACGCGCTCTTCCCGAGCATGACCGTGCGCGAGAACATCGCGTTCGGCCTGCGCGTGCAGCGCCGCGCGGCGGGGGAGCGGCGCGAGCTCGTCGACCGGGTCGCCGAGCAGGTCGGGCTCGCCCCGGCGCAGCTCGAGCGCGGTGTCGCCGAGCTCTCCGGCGGCCAGCAGCAGCGCGTGGCGATCGCGCGGGCGCTGGTGCTCGAGCCGCGCATCCTGCTGCTCGACGAGCCGCTGTCGAACCTCGACGCCAAGCTGCGCGTGCAGCTGCGGGGCGAGCTGCAGCGGCTGCAGCGCGAGCTGGGCGTGACCACGCTCTACGTCACCCACGACCAGGACGAGGCGCTCGCCCTCAGCGACCGCATCGCCGTGCTCTCCGACGGACGGGTGGAGCAGGTGGGCACCCCCGTCGAGATCTACGAGCGCAGCGCATCCCCCTTCGTCTGCGACTTCATCGGCGAGGCCACGCGCCTGACCGGCGGGCAGCTCGAGGCGCTGGGCCTCACGGCCGGCGGCGGCGCCGACGCCGAGACCTGGGTGCGGCCCGAGCACGTGCAGCTCGCCGCCGAGGGCGCTCCCGCGGTCGTGCGCGGCCACGCCTACCGCGGCTCGTCGACGATGCTCGAGCTCGAGCTGGCCGGCGAGCGGCTGCTCGCCGAGAGCGCGAGCCGGGGCGCGCAGGCGCTCGACCTCGGCGACGAGGCGCGCGTGCGGGTCGACGACGCGGCGCTGCTGCGCTTCGGCGGGGCGTCGTGAGCAGAGCCTCGAGCGGTGCGCGCGGCATGCTGCGGTCGCCGATGGCGATCATCGTCGTGGTCGCGACGCTCTGGTTCGCCGCGGCGTTCCTGGTGCTGCCGAACGTCTCGCTGCTCGCGGCCACCTTCGCGCCAGACGGCACGCTCACCCTCACCGCCTTCGAGCGGCTGCTCTCGAGCGAGCGGGCGCTGCGCTCGCTCGGCAACAGCCTGCTGCTCGCCTGCACCCTCGCCGTCACGGTCAACGTGGTCGGCCTCTTCATCGTGCTGGTGACGCAGTGGTTCAGGATGCGCGCGCGCCGCGTGCTCTGGCTCGGCTACGCGACCACCTTCATCTACGGCGGCATCGTGCTCGCCGCCGGCTACAACTTCATCTACGGCCGCTTCGGCTTCGTCACCAACTGGCTCGCCACCTGGGTGCCCGACCTCGACCGCAACTGGTTCTCGGGCTTCTTCGCCGTCGTGCTGGTGATGACCTTCGCCACCACCACCAACCACATGCTGTTCCTGGGCGCCGCGCTCGCGAAGGTCGACCGGCACGCGGTCGAGGCAGCGCGGCTCATGGGCGCCGGCACCTGGACGATCCTCTGGCGCATCGTGCTGCCGACGCTGCGGCCGATGATCTTCGCCGTCACGGTGCTCACGTTCCTCACCGGCCTCGGCGCCCTCACCGCCCCGCTGGTGCTCGGCGGCGACGACTTCCAGACCGTCTCGCCGATGATCCTCACCTTCTCGCGCTCGCAGACCTCGCGCGACGTCGCGGCGCTGCTGGCGATCATCCTGGGCCTCGCGACCATCCTGCTGCTCGCGATCATGAACCGGGTCGAGCGCGGCGGCACCTACTTCGCGGTCGCGAAGGTCGCGGCGCCGCTCGAGCTGCAGCCGTTCCGCACCCGCTGGGGCGCAGTTCTCGCGCACGTCGCGGCCTGGGCGCTCTGGGCGGTCTACGTCTTCCCGGTCGCGTGCGTGCTGCTGTTCAGCTTCGTCGACGCCCGCGCGATCGCCTCCGGCGCGATCGGGCCGGGCGACCTCACCCTCGAGCACTGGGTGACGGTGCTGACGAGTGCGGATGCGCTGCGGCCGTTCCTCGTGTCGGTCGCGTACGCGGCGCTCGCGTCGGTCATCGCGGTGGTGGGGCTCGTGTTCGTCGCCCGCATCATCACGCGGCACCCCGGCTGGATCTCGAGCACGATCGAGTACGTGCTGCACCTGCCGTGGATCCTGCCGACGATCCTCATCGCGCTGGGGCTGGTGCTGACCTTCGACCGGCCGCAGGCGCTCATCGGCGGCCAGGTGCTCACGGGCACGGTGGTGCTGCTGCTCGTCGCCTACGTGATCATCAAGCTGCCGTTCACGCTGCGGCTGCTGAAGGCGGCGTTCGCGTCGGTGCCGCGCGACCTCGAGGACGCCGCGCGCATCCTCGGCGCGGGCCAGCTGCAGACGCTCTTCCGCGTGGTCGTGCCGATGATCGCGCCGACGGTGGCGGCGATCACGGCGCTCAACTTCAACAGCCTGCTCGACGACTACGACGCGGCCGTGTTCCTCTACCACCCGCTCGCCGAGCCGCTCGGCATCGCGATCAAGCGCTCCACCGAGGGTGAGGCCAACCTCGACGCGATGTCGATCACCTTCGTCTACACGGTGCTGCTGATGATCGTGCAGGGCGTGGTGCTCTGGCTGGTCTACGGGCGGAGCGGCCGGAAGCGGGCGCGGCGGCGCTGACGCGCGGGCCTGCGGGCTGCCGGCACGGATGAGCGGCCCTGCCAGTGCGGGCCTGCCAGAGCGGCCCCGATTTGCTACCCTGGAGGCTGGATCCGGAGCAGGATCCGCGGACGAGGGAGCCGTACCCGCAGCGCGACAAGACGGCCAGCAGGGACTCGTCATGACCTGGGTGATCCTCATCGCCTCCGGCCTGCTGGAAGCCGTCTGGGCGGCTGCGATGCAGACGTCGAAGGGCTTCCGCAAGTGGCGCCCGACCGTGCTCTTCGCCGTCGCCATGCTCGCCTCGATGGGCGGGCTCGCGTGGGCGATGCGCGAGATCCCCACCGGCACCGCCTACGCCGTCTGGGTGGGCGTCGGCGCGATCGCGACCGTCGTGCTGCAGGCGGCGCGCGGCAAGGAGCGGCTGACGCTCGTGCGCTCACTGCTGCTGGTGCTGCTCGTCGGCTGCCTCGTCGGCCTGAAGCTGGTGAGCTAGATGCGCCGCTCGACCGCGTGGATCGTGCTGCTCGTCAGCGCCGTGCTCGAGGCCGTCTGGGCGACGGCGCTGGGCGCCTCGCAGGGCTTCACGCAGCCCGTGCCGACCGTCGTGTTCGCGATCGCCGCGATCGCCAGCTTCATCGGGCTCGAGCGGGCCGTGCAGGTGCTGCCGCTCGCCACCGGCTATGCCGTCTGGACCGGCGTCGGCGGCGCGCTCACCGTGCTCTGGGCGCTCGTCACCGGCGCCCAGCCCTGGAACCCGCTCACGCTGGTCTTCCTCGCCGGCATCCTCGTCGCGGTCGCCGGCCTCGCGCTCACCGAGCGCCCGGCGGCGGAGCCCGAGCCGGCGCCGGAGTCACCGTCCGCGCCTGCCGGACCGAACGCATCCGCCCCCTGATCGGGGCCGCAGGTACAGGGCCAGTGGCCGTTCAGCGCCGCCGATAGCGGCACATGGCCCTGTATCTGCGGGCGCCGGCGGGGCCGCAGCGTCCTCTGCAGGCCGCGGCCAGTTGGCTCCGCGGCCCTGCGCTAGATCGAGTACTCGATGTGCGGCAGCTCCGCCGGCGCGGTGCTCCGCACGGCCTTGGCGGGGATGCCCACGAGCGTCGTGCCCGAGGGCGCGTCGTGCAGCACGACCGCGTTCGCGCCGACCTTCACGTCGTCGCCGAGCGCGACCGGCCCCAGGATCTTGGCGCCGGCCCCGACGAGCACGCGGTGCCCGAGCGTCGGGTGGCGCTTGACGGCGGCGTTCGCCGTGCCGCCGAGCGTGACCCCGTGGTAGAGCATCACGTCGTCGCCGGTCTCAGCGGTCTCGCCGATCACGACGCCCATGCCGTGGTCGATGAAGAAGCGCCGCCCGAGCCTGGCGCCGGGGTGGATCTCGACCCCGGTCATGAAGCGCGTCCACTGGCTGCCCGCGCGCGCCACCGAGCGCGCGCCGGCCGTCCAGAGGCGGTGCTGGATGCGGTGGGCCCAGACCGCGTGCAGGGTCGAGTACGTGAGCGCGATCGTGAGCGCGCCGCGGGCGGCCGGATCGTGCCGCTTCGCGTTCTCGATGTCCTCGCGGATGTTGAGCAGGCCCATGGAACCGACCCTAGGCGAGGTCTGCGTAGATGGGCATCGAGAGGTAGCGCTCGCCGGTGTCGCAGACGATCGCGACGATCGTCTTGCCGGCCGACTCGGGCCGCTTCGCGATCTCGAGCGCCGCCCAGACGATCGCGCCGGACGAGATGCCGGCGAAGATGCCCTCCTTCGCGGCGAGCTCTCGGCCCACGCGCACGGCGTCGTCGAGCTCGACGTCGACCACCTCGTCGTACACGTCGCGGTCGAGGATCTCGGGCACGAAGTTCGCGCCGAGGCCCTGGATCTTGTGCGGTCCGGCGGTGCCCTTGGTGAGCAGCGGCGAGTCGGCGGGCTCGACGGCCACGACGCGCACGTCGGGGTTCTGCTCCTTGAGGTAGTTGCCGGCGCCGGTGATGGTGCCGCCGGTGCCGATGCCCGAGATGAAGATGTCGACGCCGCCGTCGGTGTCGCTCCAGATCTCGGGGCCGGTGGTCTCGCGGTGCACGCGGATGTTCGCCTCGTTCTCGAACTGCCGGGCGAGGACCGCGCCGGGCGTCTCGGCGGCGATCTGGTCGGCGCGCTCGACCGCGCCGCGCATGCCGTCGGGGCCGGGCGTGAGCACGAGCTCTGCGCCGTAGGCCTTCAGGATCGCGCGCCGCTCGACCGACATCGTCTCGGGCATCGACAGGATCACGCGGTAGCCGCGGGCGGCGCCGACCATGGCGAGCGCGATGCCGGTGTTGCCGCTGGTGCCCTCGACGATCGTGCCGCCGGGCTGCAGCGCACCGGCCGCCTCGGCAGCGTCGATGATGGCCCGTCCGATGCGGTCCTTGACCGACGCTCCCGGGTTGAACGACTCGAGCTTGACGAGCACGGTCGCCTCGCTGTCGTCGATGCGCTGGAGGCGCACCAGGGGAGTGCCGCCGATGGTGGCCGTGATGTCGTCGAAGATGCGCGCCATGCGTATTCCTTTCACCCGTGGGAAGCTCGGCTTTGAGTCTAATGCGGCACAGCCTGAGCATCCGCTCGGCTTCCTGAGCCTCGCCGCCGAGGCGGCGGCACTAGCGTCTCAGTGTGACCGATCCCTCCGTGGCCGATGCCGTTCGCTCTGCGCGAGAGCGCCTGGCGTCCGCGGGCATCGATGGCCCCGACGCCGAGCTGCTCGCCGCCTGGGCCGCGGGCGCGACGCTCGCCGAGCTGCGCCTCGACATGGCGATGGGCCGCGCGTTCGGGGCGGATGCACTGACGCGGTTCACCGAGGCGGTGGCGCGCCGCGAGACCCGCGTCCCGCTCCAGCACATCACCGGCCTCGCCCCGTTCCGCCACATCGAGCTGCTGGTCGGGCCGGGCGTCTTCACGCCGCGGCCGGAGACCGAGCTGCTCGTCGAGGTGGCGCTGCATCACCTGCGGCGGGCGACCTCGCCGCTGGTGCTCGACGTCGGCACCGGCAGCGGCGCCGTCGCGATCTCGATCGCCCGGGAGTCGAGCGCTCGGGTGGTCGCCGTCGAGCAGAGCCCCGCCGCCTACTTCTGGGCGCGGCGGAACATCGCGGAGCTGGCGCCCTCGGCGGTGCTGCTCCACGCCGATGCGCGCGACGTGGCGGCGCTCGAGTCGGTGGGCGTGACGGCGGGCAGCCTGAGCGCGCTGGTGAGCAACCCGCCCTACGTGCCCCACGCATCCGTGCCCCTCGATCACGAGGTGCGCCACTTCGATCCCGGCTCGGCGCTCTACTCGGGGGCCGACGGGCTCGACTTCATCCGCGACCTCGCGCCGATCGCCGCCGACCTGGTGGAGCCGGGCGGGCTCGTGGCGTTCGAGCACGCCGAGCACCAGGGCGAGACGATCCGCGAGATGCTCGCCGATGCCGGATTCGGCCATGCCGAGACGAAGGTCGACCTCGCGGGCCGAGACCGGGTGACCACCGCCATCCGGTGACCCGGTCGCGGCCGGCCGCGGCTCGGGTCGGCCGCTGGCTCGGGCCACCCGGCTCGGGCCGACGGCGGGCCCGGGGCTACCATTGGCGGGTGCCCGCCATCTACGACTGCTCCGATCCCGCCGGCCTCCTCGACGGCATCCGGGCGGCGCGCACGGCCATCGCCGCGGGCCAGAGCATCGTCATGCCGACCGACACCGTGTACGGCATCGCGGCCGACGCGTTCTCGCACGCAGCCGTCGCCGGCCTGCTCGCGGCGAAGGGTCGCGACCGGGGGTTCCCGCCGCCCGTGCTCGTCGCCGACCGCCCGATGGCGACCGCGCTCGCCGAGCACCTGCCCGCCGAGCTCGAGCCGCTGCTGATGGCCCACTGGCCGGGCCCGCTCACCGTCATCCTCCGCGCGCAGCCCTCGCTGACCTGGGATCTGGGCGACACGGGCGGCACCGTCGCGGTGCGCGTGCCCGACCACCCCATCGCCACCGGCCTGCTGCGCGAGACCGGCCCGCTCGCGGTCTCGAGCGCCAACCTGCACGGCATGCCGGCGCCGACCGAGGCCGCCGCCGCGGCCGAGATGCTGGGCGACCGCGTCGCGCTCGTGCTCGACGCCGGCCCCGTCGGCGGCAGCGCCGCGGCCGGGGAGCAGAACGGCTCGACCATCCTCGACTGCTCGGTCGACGGCGTCGCGCGCATCGTGCGACAGGGCGTGCTGCCCCGCGAGACGATCGCCGCGGCGATCGGCTCGATGCTCGTCGCGGACTGACGCCATGGCCTTCGTGCTCATCGCCGCCGCCGCGGCGATCATCACCTTCCTGGCGAGCCGGCTCGTGCTGCGGTTCGCGCTCAAGCGCGGCATCCATCCGCCTGTGCGCGAGCGCGACGTGCACTCGCGCCCGACGCCCCGCCTCGGCGGCGTGGCGATGTGCGTCGGCGTGATCGGCGCATTCGGCATCGCGTCGCTCATCCCCGAGCTCGCCGGCATCTTCGCCGAGCCGGTGCGCATCTGGACCCTGCTCGGCGGCGCCCTCGCCATCTGCATCCTGGGCGTGCTCGACGACCTCTACGACCTCGACTGGATGCTGAAGCTGGGCGCCCAGATCCTGGTCGCGACCGGCGTCGCGCTCTTCGGCGTGCAGATCGTCAGCCTGCCGATCGCCGGCATCGTGGTGCCCTCGTCGACCATGGCGATCACGCTGACGGTGCTCATCATCGTGCTCGTGATGAACGCGGTGAACTTCATCGACGGGCTCGACGGCCTGGTCGCCGGCACGACGATCATCGGGTCGGCCGCGTTCTTCGGCTACATCTGGGTGATCAGCCAGAACCTCGGCCAGCAGAACGCCTACTTCTCGCTCGCGAGCCTCATCACCGCGATCACCATCGGCGTCTGCGTGGGCTTCCTGCCCGTCAACTGGCACCCGGCCCGCATGTTCATGGGCGACGGCGGAGCGCTGATGCTGGGCCTGCTCACCGCGGCCGGCGCGATCGCGGTGACCGGGCAGATCGACATCGCCACGATGGGCGGTCGCAGCCAGATCCTGCCCGCGTTCATCCCCGTGCTCCTGCCGCTGGCGATCCTGCTGCTGCCGCTGACCGACTTCGCCCTCGCCGTGGTGCGCCGCGTCATCAACGGCAACAGCCCGTTCGCCGCCGATCGCAAGCACCTGCACCACCGGCTGCTCGACATGGGCCACTCGCACCTCGGCGCGGTGCTCATCTTCTACGCCTGGACGGCGGTGGTCTCGGGAGGCGTGCTGCTGTTCCTCATCCCGCCGTGGGGGATGGCCGTCAGTATCATGGTTGTCGGGTTCATCGTCTGCGCGGCGCTGACGGCCGCTCCGGTGGGTCGTCGCATCTGGCACACGTTCCTGCGCGTGCTGCGCGAGCGTCGCGCGGCACGCACCGGGCTCGAGCCCAGCACCATCGACACGACGAGCGACTCCCAGGGGGACCCACGGTGACCACCACCCAGATCATGCAGCGCATCCTGCTGTGGGGCGGCGTGCTCGCGGCCGGCGTCGCCGTCGTCGGCGGCATCGTCGGCTGGCTGCTCGCCCAGGGCGCCGGCATCGCCTCGGCGCTGGTCGGCACGGCGCTCGCGATCGTCTTCTGCATGCTCACCGCCGCGAGCCTCATGTTCGCGCTCAAGGTGTCGAAGGGGCAGATGATCTCCGGCGCCTTCTTCGGCATCGTGCTGGGCGGCTGGCTGCTCAAGTTCGTGCTGTTCATCGTGCTGGTGTTCGTGATCGGCGACCAGGACTGGCTGCACCGCGGCGTCGCCTTCGGCACGCTGGTGGCCGCCGTCATCGGCTCGCTGGTCATCGACTGCGTCGTGATCGCCGGCAGCCGCCAGCCCGTCATCGACAGCGACGCCGACGACGAGACGCAGGGCCGACCGGCCTCCGGTGCGCGCGCTTGAGCGCCCCTGCGGGTGCGGCGCCGCGCGAACGCTCTGATAGTGTCGTAGACGTTCCCCCCATTGCCGCGCTCGTCACCGAGCGCGTTCGCGCGAGGGGGTGCAACGACGTCAAACCGGCGCCAGGCGCCCTGAGGTTGAGGAAGAGACGCTGAACGCCGTGTTGTCGCTGCTGGCCTCCACTGGAACTGAGCCCGAGCCGTTCCACCCACCGTCGATCGCGGACTTCTTCCCGCAGATCGTGCTGTTCGCAGATCCCGTCATGTCGTGGTTCGGCGAAGAGGAGCCGATCTTCGGCATCAACCGCATCATGCTCATCCGCATGCTCTCGGCTGCGGCCATCATCCTGATCTTCGTGCTCGGCACGCGCAAGATGAAGCTCATCCCGACGCGTGGCCAGAGCCTCGTCGAGATGGGCCTGGGCTTCGTGCGCGACGGCATCGCCTACGACCTGCTGGGCGAGAAGGACGGCAGGCGCTTCCTGCCGCTCATCACCACCATCTTCTTCATGGTGCTGTCGATGAACATCACCGGCATCGTGCCCACCCTGAACATCGCCGGCACCGGCGTGATCGGCGTGCCGCTCGTGCTGGCGCTCGTCGCCTACGGCGCCTTCATCTACGCGGGCATCAAGAAGCACCCGGGCGCCTTCTTCAAGAACGCGCTCTTCCCGCCCGGTGTGCCGTGGCCGCTGTACATCATCGTGACGCCGATCGAGTTCGTCTCGACCTTCGTGCTGCGCCCCATCACGCTCACGCTGCGACTCATGATGAACATGGTCGTCGGGCACCTGCTGCTGGTGCTCTTCTTCGCCGCCACGCAGTTCTTCTTCTTCTCCGCCGGCGGCTTCTACACGCTGTTCGGCGTGGGCACGCTCGCCTTCGGCTTCGCCTTCACGCTCTTCGAGATCCTCGTCGCCGTGCTGCAGGCCTACGTCTTCGCCCTCCTGACCACCGTCTACATCCAGCTCGCGCTGGCTGAAGAGCACTGACCTTCCGGCTTCTCCGGACCACACGAAAGGAAACACCGTGGACAACGCCACGACCATCCTCGCCGAGATCAACGGCAACATCGGCACGGTCGGCTACGGCCTCGCCGCGATCGGCCCCGCCATCGGCGTGGGCATCGTCGTCGGCAAGACGATCGAGTCGGTCGCTCGCCAGCCGGAGCTGCAGGGTCGCCTCACGGTGCTCATGTACATCGGTATCGCCTTCACCGAGGCACTGGCGTTCATCGGCATCGCCACGTACTTCTTCATGACGAACTGAGCCACTGATGCTCACCACTCCTCTCTTCCTCGCGGAGGAGTCGGGGGAGGCCACACCGAACCCCCTGCTTCCCGCGCCGTACGACATCATCTGGTCGGCGGTCATCTTCGTCGTCCTGCTGCTGATCTTCTGGAAGGTCGTCCTGCCTCGCATGCAGGCGCTGCTCGACGAGCGCGCCGCGGCGATCGAGGGCGGCATCAAGAAGGCCGAAGAGGCGCAGGCCGAAGCGGCAGCCGCACTGGAGTCGTACAACACGCAGCTCGCCGAGGCTCGCGCCGAGGCCAGCCAGATCAAGGACCGCGCCCGCACGGACGCCGCCAAGATCGAGGCCGACCTCAAGGCTCGTGCCAACGACGAGGCCGAGCGCATCACCGCCCAGGCGCACCAGCGCATCGAGGCTGAGCGCCAGGCCGCCTTCTCCTCCCTGAAGTCCGAGGTCGGCACGCTCGCCCTCGACCTGTCGGAGAAGGTCGTCGGCGAGTCGATGGACGACGCCCGCTCGGCAGCGATCGTCGACCGCTTCCTGGCCGACCTCGAGCGCGACGGAGCGAACCGCTAGTGGGCAGCGCGACCAGCCAGGCGCGAGCCGGCATCGACGAGGCCGTCCAGTCCCAGCCCCAGGCTGGGCTCGAGGACGCGCGGGATCTCTTCCGGGCTTCGCGCGCCATCGGCCGCAGCTCGCAGGTGCTCTCCTCGCTCGGCGATCCCGTCTCGTCGCCCGATGCACGTGCGGCGCTCGCGCAGCGCGTGCTGGGGCAGCTCGGTGCACCGGCGGTCTCGATCGTCGCGCACCTCGCGCGCCAGCGCTGGTCCGACGCCGACGACATCCTCGCCGCCATCGACGACGCGGGCATCCGCATCGCCGTGCGCGCCTCGGGTGACGCCGACGTGGCCGGCGAGATCGCCGCGTTCGAGCGGATCGTCGCCTCCGACGCCGACCTCGAGCTCGCGCTCGGCGGGCTCCGCGGCTCGACCGACGAGAAGGCCGCGCTCGTGCAGCGACTGCTCGCGGGCCGCGCCAGCGAGGCTGCCGCCGCGATCCTCGACCACCTGGTGCGCGCACCGCGCGGCCGCCGGATCGGTCAGGCGCTCCGCGCAGCCGCGACGCAGGTCGCCGCTGCCGCAGGTCGGTCGCTCGCGACCGTCACCACGGCGCGCGAGATCCCCGCAGCGCAGCTCGACCGGCTCCGCGTCGGCCTCGAGCGCCAGTACGGCCGCACGCTGCAGCTTCAGCAGATCGTCGACCCCGCCGTCCTCGGCGGCCTGCGGGTCTCGATCGGCGACGACGTCATCGACGGCACCGTCCGTTCAAAGTTCACCGACCTCCGCCTGCAGCTCGGCTAGGTCGAAGCACCCGAAGAGGAAGACACATGTCAGAGCTCACCATCAGCCCCGACGAGATCAAGGGCGCACTCGCCGACTTCGTCTCGTCCTACGAGGCTTCGACGTCGACGACGGCCGAGGTCGGCCGCGTCATCGACGCAGCCGACGGCATCGCCCACGTCGAGGGCCTGCCTGGCGTCATGGCCAACGAGCTCGTCCGCTTCGCGGACGGCACGCTCGGCCTCGCCCAGAACCTCGACGAGACCGAGATCGGCGTCGTCGTGCTCGGCGACTTCCAGGGCATCGAGGAGGGCATGGAGGTCACCCGCACCGGTGAGGTCCTCTCGGTCCCCGTCGGCGAGGGCTACCTCGGCCGTGTCGTCGACCCGCTCGGCAACCCGATCGACGGCCTCGGCGAGATCGCGACCAGCGGCCGCCGCGCCCTCGAGCTCCAGGCGCCCGGCGTCATGCAGCGCAAGTCGGTGCACGAGCCGCTGCAGACCGGCATCAAGGCCATCGACGCGATGATCCCCGTCGGCCGCGGCCAGCGCCAGCTGATCATCGGCGACCGCCAGACCGGCAAGACGGCGCTGGCGATCGACACGATCATCAACCAGAAGTCGAACTGGGACTCGGGCGACGTCAACAAGCAGGTGCGCTGCATCTACGTCGCCGTCGGCCAGAAGGGCTCGACCATCGCCTCGGTGAAGGGCGCCCTCGAGGACGCCGGCGCCATGGCGTACACGACGATCGTCGCCTCGCCGGCCTCCGACCCCGCAGGCTTCAAGTACCTCGCGCCGTACTCGGGCTCGGCCATCGGCCAGCAGTGGATGTACGAGGGCAAGCACGTCCTGATCATCTTCGACGACCTGTCGAAGCAGGCCGAGGCCTACCGTGCCGTGTCGCTGCTCCTGCGCCGCCCGCCGGGCCGCGAGGCATACCCCGGTGACGTCTTCTACCTGCACTCCCGTCTGCTCGAGCGCTGCGCGAAGCTCTCGGACGAGCTGGGCGCAGGCTCGATGACCGGCCTGCCGATCATCGAGACGAAGGCCAACGACGTCTCGGCGTACATCCCGACCAACGTGATCTCGATCACCGACGGCCAGATCTTCCTCCAGTCCGACCTGTTCAACGCCAACCAGCGTCCCGCGGTCGACGTCGGCATCTCGGTCTCGCGAGTCGGTGGCGACGCGCAGGTCAAGTCGATCAAGAAGGTCTCCGGCACGCTCAAGCTCGAGCTCGCCCAGTACCGCTCGCTCGAGGCCTTCGCGATGTTCGCATCCGACCTCGACGCCGCGTCGCGCCGTCAGCTCGACCGAGGCGCACGCCTCACCGAGCTGCTCAAGCAGCCGCAGTACTCGCCGTACCCCGTCGAGGAGCAGGTCGTCTCGATCTGGGCCGGCACGAACGGCAAGCTCGACACGGTGCCCGTGAACCAGGTGCTGCAGTTCGAGTCCGAGCTGCTGGAGCACCTGCGCAACAACAGCTCCGTGCTGGCGACGCTGCGCGACACCAACGTGCTCGACGACGCGACGCTCGCGTCCCTCGAGACCGAGGTCGACGCGTTCGTGAAGAACTGGCAGGGCAAGGATGCCTCGAGCATCACCGACCCCGGCACCGAGTCTGCGGCCGCGATGGTCGAGGATGTCAACCAGGAGCAGATCGTCAAGGGCCGTCGCTGACGCGAGCTCGCTGAGGAGGCGGAATGGGAGCCCAGCTCCGGGTCTACACGCAGAAGATCAAGTCTGCGCAGACGACCAAGAAGATCACCAAGGCGATGGAGCTCATCGCTGCATCGCGCATCCAGAAGTCGCTCGCCCGCGTGCAGGCGTCGAACCCGTATGCACGGGCGCTGACGCGTGCCGTGAGCGCGGTCGCCACGTTCTCGAACGAGGCGCACCCGCTCACGGTGGAGCGCCCGCAGCTCAAGCGCGCGGCGATCGTCGTGCTGACGAGCGACCGCGGCCTGGCCGGCGCGTTCAACTCGCAGATCATCCGCGAGGCGTCCGAGCTGCGCGTGAAGCTCGAGGGCGAGGGCAAGGAGGTCGACCACTACCTGGTCGGCAACAAGGCCGTCGGCTACTTCAAGTTCCGCAAGCGCGCGTACGTGAGCTCGTGGACGGGCCAGTCGGAGACGCCGTCGCCTGAGCTCGCCCGCGAGATCGCCGAGGCGGTGCTCGAGGCCTACGTCTCCGAGCAGGTCGACGAGATCCACGTCGTCTACAACCGCTTCGTCAGCATGATGACGCAGGACCCCACCACGGTGCGCCTGCTGCCGCTCGAGATCGTCGAGGCGTCCGACACCGCGACGGCCGAGCACTTCCCGCTGTACGAGTTCGAGCCCGAGCCCGCCCAGGTGCTCGACGCTCTGCTGCCGGTGTACGTCGAGAGCCGCATCTTCAACGCTCTGCTCCAGTCGGCCGCTGCCAAGCAGGCCGCCACGCAGAAGGCGATGAAGTCGGCCTCCGACAACGCCGACAAGCTCATCACCGACTACACCCGCCTGCGCAACAACGCGCGCCAGGCCGAGATCACGACGCAGATCTCCGAGATCGTGGGCGGCGCGGACGCCCTCGCCTCGGCGAAGTAGCCACGAAAGGCAAGCACCATGACCATCACTGACACCCCAGCTGCCGAGCAGAAGCAGGCCGGAGTCGGCCGCGTCGCTCGCGTCACCGGGCCCGTCGTCGACATCGAGTTCCCGCACGACGCGATCCCCTCGGTCTACAACGCGCTCAAGACGACGGTCGACTTCCAGGACGGCACCGAGCCGCAGGAGATCACGCTCGAGGTCGCGCAGCACCTCGGCGACGACCTCGTGCGCGCCATCGCCCTGAAGCCCACCGACGGCCTCGTGCGCGGACAGGAGGTTCGCGATACCGGTGACACGATCACCGTGCCCGTCGGCGACGTCACCAAGGGCAAGGTCTTCAACGTCATCGGCGAGCCGCTCAACCTCGGCGAGGGCGAGACCCTCGAGGTCTCGGAGCGCTGGTCGATCCACCGCAAGGCGCCCGCGTTCGACCAGCTCGAGTCGAAGACGCAGCTGTTCGAGACCGGCATCAAGGTCATCGACCTCCTGACGCCCTACGTGCTCGGCGGCAAGATCGGCCTCTTCGGCGGTGCCGGTGTCGGCAAGACGGTGCTCATCCAGGAGATGATCCAGCGCGTCGCGCAGGACCACGGCGGTGTCTCGGTGTTCGCCGGTGTCGGCGAGCGCACCCGTGAGGGCAACGACCTGATCCACGAGATGGAGGAGGCGGGCGTCTTCGACAAGACCGCCCTCGTCTTCGGCCAGATGGACGAGCCGCCGGGCACGCGTCTGCGCGTGGCCCTGTCGGCGCTGACGATGGCGGAGTACTTCCGCGACGTCCAGAAGCAGGACGTGCTGCTCTTCATCGACAACATCTTCCGCTTCACGCAGGCCGGCTCCGAGGTCTCGACGCTGCTGGGCCGCATGCCCAGCGCCGTCGGCTACCAGCCGAACCTCGCCGACGAGATGGGCATCCTCCAGGAGCGCATCACGTCGACCCGCGGTCACTCGATCACGTCGCTGCAGGCCATCTACGTGCCCGCTGACGACTACACCGACCCGGCCCCGGCCACGACGTTCGCGCACCTCGACGCGACGACCGAGCTGAGCCGCGCGATCGCGTCGAAGGGCCTCTACCCGGCCGTCGACCCGCTCACGTCGACCAGCCGCATCCTCGACCCCCGCTACCTGGGCGAGGACCACTACCGCGTCGCGACGACCGTCAAGCAGATCCTCCAGAAGAACAAGGAGCTGCAGGAGATCATCGCCATCCTCGGTGTCGACGAGCTCTCCGAGGAGGACAAGATCGTCGTGTCGCGTGCACGCCGCATCGAGCAGTTCCTCTCGCAGAACACCTACATGGCGAAGAAGTTCACCGGTGTCGAGGGCTCGACCGTGCCGCTCAAGGAGACCGTCGAGTCGTTCGACGCGATCGCCAAGGGCGAGTTCGACCACGTCGCCGAGCAGGCCTTCTTCAACGTCGGCGCCATCTCGGACGTCGAGGAGAAGTGGGCGAAGATCCAGAAGGAGAACGGCTGATGGCTCTCACCGTCAGCATCGTGTCGGCCGCCGCTGAGGTCTGGTCGGGTGAGGCCTCGCAGGTCATCGCCCGCACGACCGAGGGCGAGATCGGCATCCTCACGGGCCACGAGCCGATGCTCGCGGTGCTCGCCGAGGGGCAGGTGCGCGTCACCGACGCCACCGGCACGGTGCACAAGGTGGATGCTGAGGACGGCTTCCTCTCGGTCGATCACGATCGCGTCGAGATCGTCGCTCGGAACGCCAAGCTCGCGTGATCGTCCTGCTGCCGCCCAGCGAGACGAAGGCGGCAGGCGGGACGGGCGCAAGCCTCACGACGGCCGACCTGGGATTCCCCGGGTCGGCCGTCGCCCGTTCGCGGGCCCTGGCTGCGCTCGACCGTCTGGTCGCCGCCGGGCAGGACGTCTCGACCCCGGCGAAGGCCCGTGCCGCGGCTGACAACGCCGCGGTCCGCACGTCGCCGACGATGCCCGCGATCGAGCGCTACACCGGGGTGCTCTTCGACGCGCTCGACGCCGCGACCCTCGAGCCGGCCGCCCGGCGGTGGGTGGACGACCACGTCGTGATCCAGTCAGCGCTGCTCGGTCTCGTGCGCGCATCCGATCTCATCCCCGCCTACAAGGTGTCGGAGCACACGCGCCTGCCGGGGGAGCGCATGCGCGATCTCTGGTCGGATGCCGGAGCGGCGATCGCCGGCTTCGCGCTCGACCTGCGCTCGAAGGCCTACGCGTCGCTCGCGCCGGTGGCCGGCGCGGTGCCGGTCGAGATCGTGTCGCCCGAGGGCAAGGCGCTCAACCACTGGAACAAGGCCGGCAAGGGCGCGCTCGTGCGGCGGCTGGCGATGGCCGAGGTCGAGGTCGACACGGCGGATGCGCTGGTGTCGTGGGCGTCGTCGGCCGACGTGCCGCTGACCCGCACCGAGGCGGGTCTGCGGCTCGTGGTGCGCGACCCGCGGCTCGCCCGGGTCTGAGGCGCTCCTCGTGCGCTCGCGTGTCCAGCGCGGGCGGAGGCTGACTGCCTAGCATCGGGGCATGCCCGGAAAGCCCCCCGACGCCATCGATTCGGCAGCTCGCGCATACGGGTGGGAGTCGCTCCGCCCCGGCCAGCGCGAGGCGGTCGAGGCCGTGCTCGAAGGTCACGACGTGCTGGCCGTGATGCCGACGGGGCACGGCAAGTCGGCGATCTACCAGCTGGCGGCGAAGCTCATCGACGGGCTCACGGTGGTCGTCTCTCCGCTCATCGCGCTGCAGCGCGACCAGGTCGAGCAGATCGAGGAGCTCGGCGCCGATCCCGCCGTGGCGGTGAACTCGTCGCAGCGCGTGGGGGAGAACCGCGAGGCTTGGGAGGAGCTCGAGGCGGGCGAGGCCGAGTTCGTCTTCCTCGCGCCCGAGCAGCTCGCCCGTGACGAGGTGCTCGAGCGCCTGCGACAGCTCGAGCCGTCGCTGCTCGTCGTCGACGAGGCGCACTGCGTCTCGGCGTGGGGGCACGACTTCCGGCCCGAGTACCTGCGGCTCGGTCACGTCGTCGATGCGCTCGGGCACCCGACGACCGTGGCCCTCACGGCGACCGCAGCGCCGCCCGTCCGCGACGAGATCGTCGAGCGGTTGCGCATGCGCGACGCCAGGCAGGTGGTGCGCGGCTTCGACCGGCCCAACATCTTCCTCGAGGTGCAGCGGCACAGCGACGACGACGAGCGGCGGGAGGCGATCGTGGGGCGCGCAGTCGCAGAGGCGAAGCCCGGGCTCGTCTACGTGTCGACTCGCAAGGATGCGGAGCGATACGCGGGCGAGCTCTCGGCCGCCGGCGTGCGGGCGGAGTCGTATCACGCCGGCATGCCGCGCGCTGAGCGCGAGCGCGTGCACGCCGCCTTCAGCGACGGCAGCGCGGAGGTCGTCGTCGCCACCTCGGCCTTCGGCATGGGCATCGACAAGGCTGACGTGCGCTTCGTCCTGCATGCGTCCCCGCCCGAGTCGCTCGACGCGTACTACCAGGAGATCGGCCGCAGCGGCCGCGACGGCGAGCCTGCGCTCGCTGCGCTGTTCCACAGGCAGGAGGACTTCGGCCTGCACCGCTTCCGCACCGGTGGCGGCGCCGATGTCGACATGCTCTCGGCAGTGGCCTCACGCGTGCGGCGAGCCAAGACGCCCGTGCCGCCCGAGCGGCTGCGCGAGCGCCTCGACGTGGGCTCGAGCCGCCTCACCGCCGCCGTCAACCTCCTCGAGCAGGCGGGCGCGGTCGAGACGACCGGCGACGGCGACCTGGTCTGGCGTCAGGGCACGGTGCGGCCGGCCGTCGATGAGGCGGCGCGCATCGCGGACGCCCGGCGGCGCGTCGACCGATCGCGCGTCGAGATGATGCGGGGATATGCCGAGACTGGCGGGTGCCGCCGCCGCTTCCTGCTCGGCTACTTCGGGGAGGAGCTGCCGGTGCTGTGCGGTGCGTGCGACACCTGCCGCTCGGGCTCCGCGGCACGCGTCGAGGCTGCACGGGAGGCGGCCGAGGAGCCGGAGGGCGACGCCGGCGACTGGCCTGTGGGGACGCGCGTGCGGCATGAGGCGTGGGGGGAGGGCGGCGTGGTGAGCGACGACGGCGACCGCATCACGGTGCTCTTCGACGAGGAGGGCTACAAGACGCTCGCGCTGGAGGTCGTCGCGCGCACCGGAGTGCTCAGGCGGGTCTGAACGCGAGGCCCGCGCGTCTCGAGAGCACTTCGGCACCGGTTCTCCACACCCTTCGGGGCATGTCAGTGGCCCGTGGTGTGATGCCTGCATGGACGCGAACGGGCTCGATGGCGAGGAGTACATCGCCGCGATCCGTGCTGGCGGCCGGCTCCGCCGGCAGCTACTCGACGAGCGGGGTGGGGCCGACTCCGCCGGCAGCTGCTCGACGAGCGGGGTGCGGCCGGCTCCGCCGGCAGCTACTCGACGAGCGGGGTGGGGCCGACTCCGCCGGCAGCTGCTCGACGAGCGGGGTGCGGCCGGCTCCGCCGGCAGCTACTCGACGAGCGGGGTGGGGCCGACTCCGCCGGCAGCTGCTCGACGAGCGGGGTGCGGCCGGCTCCGCCGGCAGCTGCTCGACGAGCGGACATGGCCGCAGCCGCTCGACGAGCGAGGTCGGGGCTAGCGCACCTGGCGGGCGCTGAACTGCATCCGCGGGTTCGCGAACGCATCCTGCGCCTCGACGATGCGCAGCTCGCGCTCGCCCGAGTCGAGCGTCGCCTGCAGCAGATCGAACACGCTCGACGCGGTGCGCTCGAGCGCCGTCGCGGCCGAGCCGGTCTCCCGGTAGTGGGCGGTGAACAGGGCGCTGGTCACGTCGCCCGAGCCGTTCGCCTTGAACGGCAGCATCGGCGTCTGCAGCACCCAAGCGCCATCGTCGTCGACCGCGAGCATCTCGATCGTGTCGGCCTCGCGGTCGGGGCGCAGCACGCTCGTGACGAGCACGGTGCGCGGCCCGAGGTCGCGCGCGCGATCGGCCGACTCCAGCGTCGAGTCGATGGTGTCGGGGTCGGTGTCGGTCATGAACCCCAGCTCGAACTGGTTGGGCGTGATGATGTCGGCCAGCGGCAGCGCGCGCTCGCGGATCAGCGGCGGGATGGCGGGCGCGACGAAGCAGCCCGACTTGGCGTTGCCCATCACCGGGTCGCACGTGTACGTCGCGCCGGGGTTCGCAGCCTTCACGCGCGCGACCGCGTCGAGCACGACGTCGACGATCGCCTCGCCGCCCAGGTAGCCCGAGAGCACGCCGTCGACGCCGCCGAGCACGCCGCGATCCTCGATGCCCTGCACCACCGCGCGCACGTCGTCGGCCGCGATCAGCGGCCCGCCCCACGAGCCGTAGCCGGTGTGGTTCGAGAAGTTGACGGTGAGCACCGGCCACACCTCGTGCCCGATGCGCTGCAGCGGGAAGACGGCGGCGGAGTTGCCCACGTGCCCGTAGGCGACGTGCGACTGGATCGACAGGAACCTCATCCGTCGATTCTCGCATCCAGCGCCTCGAGCATCGTGCCCTGCACGAACCCGACCCATTCGGCGACGTCGCGGAACTGCTCGAGGTCCTCCTCGGTGACGTCGGGGTGCAGGTCGTCGACCGGCTGCGCGGTGCGCACGTGCAGCACCAGCCGGACGTCCGCGAGCGCGCGCAGCCACGCATCCGCCCCCTCGTCGTCGACGAGCAGCTCGACCTCGTCGCCGTCGACCTCGGTCGGCAGGGCCGACTCGAGGTCGGCGATCATCCGGATCATCGAGCGGATGCGGATGCCCGCGATGTCGACGGAGGCAAGACGGCGGAACTCGGCCGCGTCCTCCGGGTCGGCGTAGGCGGGAGGGTAGAGGCGGGCCATCGCCGGGTCGTCCTCGGCGGCGCGCCGGTCGACGACCGCGCGGTGCAGGCCCAGCACCTGGCGGCCGATGGAGGCGAGCAGGTCGGCCTCGTCGGCGAGCATCGTGCAGCGGAGGCCGTCGGCCTGCGGCGTCCACGACCTCATGGGATGCGCCGCTCGAGCGTGGCGAGGAGCCCGTCGGTGTGCAGGCCGGCGACGTGCATCTCCTGCTCCTCGCGCGGGCCGTGCGCGACGACGGCGCTGCCGTCGCGCTCCGCCCGGTGCATGACCTCGACGGCGGCCGCCCGGTCGAGGGCGAAGCGGCGCTGCAGCACATGCACGACGTAGCCCTGCAGGGTCACGGGGTCGTCCCACAGCAGCGTCGCCCAGTCGTCAGCGCTCATCGGTCGACCACCTCGATGCCCGCAGTGGTCGGGCCGAGCACCGTCGCGACGATGTGGTGCGCGGCGGTGTCGGGCTCCCGGTCGATCGCGAGGCTCCAGAGCGCGAGCAGGAAGCCGGAGCCGGCCAGGACGACGCCGATCCAGGCGGGCGCGAGGTAGCCGAGCCCGGCGGCGATGACGAGCCCGCCGAGCGATGCGCCGAGGGCGTTGCCGACGTTGAAGGCCGCGTGGTTGGTGGCGGCGCCCAGCAGCTCGGCCTCGCCCGCGATGCGCATGATGCGCGCCTGGATGGTCGGGTTCAGCACCGAGCCCGCCCCGCCGACGAGGAAGGCGAGCGCGAACAGCGCGACCGGGTGCCAGCCGAGCAGCGCGAACAGCGCGAGCGAGCCGATGAGCACCGGGAAGGTGATGAGGATGGTGCGGCGGATGCTGCGGTCGGCGGCCCAGCCGCCGATGACGTTGCCGATGGTCATGCCGACGCCGATGGTCGCCAGCAGCCAGGGGATCGCGGCCGCGGGCAGGTCGGCCT
This sequence comes from Agrococcus beijingensis, assembly GCF_030758955.1. NCBI lineage: Bacteria > Bacillati > Actinomycetota > Actinomycetes > Micrococcales > Microbacteriaceae > Agrococcus > Agrococcus beijingensis. Next base: position 2,705,250 of record NZ_CP132360.1, read on the forward strand.
CCCGCGTGACGATCTCGGCGGCGTAGGAGTAGACCGCGAAGAAGCCGCCGAAGCCGATGCAGCCGACGGCGATCATGAGCCACAGCTTCGGATTGCGGAAGGCGGCGAGCTCGCGCTTCGCGCTGCGCGTCGGGTCGCCCGGCACGCGCGGCAGCGCGAACCAGGCGAGCACCAGTGTGACGAGGAAGATCACGGCCACGGCCACGTAGGTCCAGCGCCAGCCGGCGACCTGGCCGAGCCAGGTGCCCAGCGGCACGCCGATGATGTTCGCGATCGTCAGGCCCGACAGCGCCAGCGCGACGCCGGCGCCCTGTCGGCCCGGGCCCATGATGCGGGCGGCCAGCAGCGCCGCCACACCGAAGTAGGCGCCGTGCGGCAGGCCCGACACGAAGCGGGCGAGCACGGTGAGCTCGAAGCTCGGCATGAGCGCGCTCGCGAGGTTCGCCAGGGTGAACGCCCCCGCGAGCAGCAGCACGAGGGTGCGCTGCGACATCCGCGCGGCCCACGCCGAGACCACGGGAGCGCCGACGACGACGCCCAGGGCGTAGGCGCTGATCAGCCATCCCGCCTGGGCGATGCCTCCGGCAGGGTCGCTCCCGAACGCGGGCACGAGCTCGGCCGCGGCCAGCGGCAGGATGCCCATGGTGGCGAACTCGGTGGTGCCGATGCCGAAGCCGCCGAGGGCCAACGTGAGGAGCGCGAGGAATCGCCGCGCGGGAGAGAGCTGCATGCTGCTCCCGATCGTACGCGGATGCGGCGGACGGGCCGGATTGCTACATTGGTCAGGTAAGGCTTACCTCACCTCGACTTCCGGAGGATCGACATGGCAGGACCCGAGCGCGTCGCCGCGGTCGCACCGAAGTTCATCGAGCTCGAGGTGCTCGACAACCAGCAGGTGTCGCCGCACATCCGCCGGGTCACGCTCGGCGGTGACGAGGTGTCGGCGATGACGCCGCAGGGCTACGACCAGTGGTTCCGCTTCTTCATGCGCCGCGAGGAGCAGGACGAGCTGCGCGTGCCGACGAGCGCCTCCACCTGGTTCCCGCAGTACCTCGCGATGCGCGAGGCGCAGCGTCCCTGGATCCGCAACTACACCGTGCGCGGCTTCCGCCTCGACGCCAGCGAGCTCGACATCGACTTCGTCTGCCACGAGGACCCGGGTCCGGGTGCCGCGTGGGCGATGCGCGCCGGTCGTGGCGAGCGCGCCGTGCTGCTCGACGAGGGCCTGCTCTACAACGACGACGGCCTTGAGGGCAACGTGCTCATGGTGGGCGACGAGTCGGCGCTGCCGGCGATCGCCGGCATCTGCGAGTCGCTCGACGAGCGCAGTCGGGGCGTCGCCGTGATCGAGGTGGGGCACCGCGACGACATCCAGGCCTTCGATCGGCCCGACGGCCTCGACGTGCGCTGGGTCGAGCGCGGCACGGCGCGCGCCGGCGACGCGGCGCTCGAGGAGCTGCGAGGCCTCAGCCTCGCGACCGAGCTCGGCTACGCCTACTCCGCGGGCGAGCAGGCGCTCGCGACCGGCACGCGCCGGCACCTGGTGCGCGACCGCGGCATCGACAAGCGCCGCATCACCTTCACCGGCTACTGGAAGCTCGGCAAGTCCTACGTCTCCTGACGAGCGGATGCGTCCCGGTCGTCCCGTCGAAAGTTCCGTCGAACTTTCGCGTGCGTGAGGACGCGGGCATCCTGACCGCCTGAAGGGCCGGACCCGACGCATCCGCTTGCCTATCGTGAAGACGTGGCATCCGCATCCGTTCCCGCCGTCGACAGCGCCCATCAGGCGTGGCTCGACCGCGTCGCTCTCGCAGAATCCGCCGTGCCGATCATCGGCCGGCTCTACCGGGAGCGCGATGTCGTCACCCACGTGCACGGCAAGAAGCTGGTCAACCAGTCGCCGATCGAGATCCTGAAGGCGCACAAGTGGGCTCGCCGCGTGGGCGAGAGCGTGCTGCGGGTCAACGACACGATGACGGTGCTGCGGATCGTCGAGGAGCTCGACCTGCGCGGCATCTCGCTCGACCTCGGGCGCCTGCTGACCGATGCGCCGACCGAAGGCTTCGAGGAATGGGTGCGCGAGCACCTCGCCGACCTGCCCTCCTGGTCGCAGGACCAGCCGACCGACGTGGTGCTCTACGGCTTCGGCCGCATCGGCCGCCTGCTCGCGCGCATCCTGATCGGCCACGCCGGCAGCGGCCTGGGCCTGCGCCTGCGCGCCATCGTCGTGCGCCGGGCCGGCGACGACGACCTCGAGAAGCGCGCGAGCCTGCTGCGTCGCGACTCGGTGCACGGCGCGTTCCAGGGCACGATCGACATCGACCGCGAGGCGAACACGATCCTCGCCAACGGCACGCTGATCCAGGTCATCTACTCCGACGACCCGACCACCGTCGACTACACCGAGCACGGCATCGACCGGGCGATCGTCGTCGACAACACCGGCCGCTGGCGCGACGAGGCGGGGCTCGCCCAGCACCTCGAGTGCCCGGGCGTCGAGCGCGTCGTGCTCACCGCCCCCGGCAAGAGCCCGCTCAAGAACATCGTCTTCGGCGTCAACCACGAGGCCATCGCCGAGACCGACCGCATCGTGACGGCAGCGTCGTGCACGACCAACGCGATCACCCCCGTGCTGCAGGTCATCAACGACGCGTACGGCATCGAGCACGGCCACGTCGAGACCGTGCACTCGTACACGAACGACCAGAACCTGATCGACAACTTCCACAAGGGCGCCCGCCGCGGCCGCTCGGCGGCGCTCAACATGGTGCTGACCGAGACCGGTGCCGCGAAGGCCGTCGCGAAGGCGCTGCCCGAGCTCGAGGGCAAGCTGACCGGCAACGCGATCCGCGTGCCGACGCCCGACGTGTCGATGGCGATCCTCAACCTCTCGCTCGAGCAGCCCGTCGACCGCGACGCGGTCAACGAGCTGCTGCGGCAGACGTCGCTCACCGGTGCGCTGCGCGCCCAGATCGACTTCACCGACTCGGCGGAGGTCGTCTCGACCGACTTCGTCGGCAACAACCGCGCGGGCATCGTCGACGGCCTCGCGACCATCGCGACCGGTCGACACCTGGTGCTCTACGTCTGGTACGACAACGAGTACGGCTACTCGTCGCAGGTCGTGCGCGTGATCGAGCACATGGCCGACCAGCTCGCCAAGGCGCGGCAGCTCACGCCGGCCTGACACAGACTTGCCGCCGTCGGGACTCTCCTGGGTGGAAGCCCGACGGCGGCAAACCCCTCTCGCGCACCACGCGCATCCGATAGCGTCTTCCGCATGCGCGAGGTGACGGCGGACGAGCTGCTGGGCAGCTTCGTCAACGCGACGCGGCGGGAGCTCGAGCAGCTGCCGCTGCCAGGGCTGCACGAGACCATCTGGTCGGAGCGCGAGTACCTGGGCTGGCGCGATCAGCGCTCGAGCCGGGTCGGCTACATCGTCCATTGGCGAGAGGATGCGCTGATCGGCGTGGTCGTGCGGGGCGCGCCGGGGGGTCTCCGGCCCGGCGTCGCGGCGATGTGCTCGCTCTGCCACTCGACGCAGCCGGCGACGCAGGTGCGCATGTTCACGGCGCGGCTCGCGACGCTCGACGGCGACACCGGTTCGTCGATCGGCACCTACATCTGCGACGACCTGGCGTGCTCGCACATCATCCGCAGCGGGCCGCCGCACCTGACCTCGCCCGCGAGGGTCGCAGCGCGCGGCGCCGCGATGCTCGAGCGGCTCACGCGGTTCTCGGCAAGGGTGGAGCAGGCGTCGCGCGAGGCGCGCGGGGGCTGAGCCGAGTCGTCACGGCGGTGTCGGATGCGCTAGTCTGTTGCAGTTGCCTTCGGGCGATCCGCCATGAGATCGGCGGGCTGTGGCGCAGCTTGGTAGCGCACCTGACTGGGGGTCAGGGGGTCGCAGGTTCAAATCCTGTCAGCCCGACTGAAGCTCCCTCTCCACTCGCCTGGAGGGGGAGCTTTCTTCATGCCGAGACTCTTCATGCTCCGGGAGATGGCAGGATTCGGCCCATGGCCGAGTCGACCGCGCAGCCAGCACCTCGCCGCTCGCCCGCGCGCACCGTCGTGCGCCTGCTGCTGGGCGCGTTCCTGCTCTTCGCCGGCACCGGCCACCTGACGTTCGCGCGCACCGAGTTCCAGGCGCAGGTTCCCGCATTCCTGCCGTTCGACCCGGATGTGACGGTCGTCGCCTCGGGCGTCGTCGAGATCGTGCTCGGGCTCGCGCTGCTGCTCGCCCGCCGACGCCGAGCGTGGGTGGGGCTGGCGACGGCGGCGTTCTTCATCGCGGTCTTCCCCGGCAACGTCGCGCAGTGGCTGGAGGCCCGCGACGGCTTCGGCCTCGACAGCGACGCGGCGCGATTCGGCAGGCTGTTCTTCCAACCCGTGCTCGTCGTCGCGGCGCTGTGGGCGACCGGCGCGTGGACCTGGCTCGTCGCTCGGCTCCGCGGTCGATCCGCAGCCTCGGGTCGCGACGCGTGACGCGCTGCCGTCCCCCCGATGCCTCGCTTCGCAGGCGAGGCGTGGATGATGGCCCACATCGAATCCGGTGAGGAGAGCATCATGACGGATCAGCCGACCACCGAGCGGGCGGCGCTGCAGCGGCCGACGCGCCGCTGGATCACGCGGCCGGTGCTCAGCGCGGTCATCGCGTCGAGCTTCGCCGTCGCGCTGCTGCTCGCCATCGTCTACCGCGAGAGCTTCAAGCCGTTCGGGTTCGAGGCCGAGTGGATGGACGGGCTGGTCGCGCTCCGGTCGCCGTTCTGGGATGTGCCCGCCTTCGTCTTCGACCTGCTGGGCGGCGGCATCATCGCCACCTTCGTGCTGCCGGTCGTCGTCGCGGGAGCGCTGCTGCTGTGGCGGCGCCGCTGGGCCGCCGTCTACTTCCTGGTCGCGTCGATCCTCACCGGCATCGTCGTGCAGCTCATCAAGCACGCGGTGGGCCGTGAGCGGCCGCTCGACATCCTCGTCGCGGCCGACTTCGGATCGTTCCCCTCGGGCCACTCCGCCAACGCTGCGCTGCTCGCGGTGACGATGGGTCTCATCCTGCGGCGCTGGTGGGTGTGGCTCGCCGGCGCCGCCTACACCGTGGCGATGATGGTGAGCCGCACCTATCTCGGCGCGCACTGGATCTCGGACACGATCGGCGGCGTGCTCGTGGCCGCCGGAGTCTCGATCGCCCTCTGGGAGCTGCTCTACGGCCGTCTGGAGGCAGAGCGCAAGGCCCAGCATCCGCCGGTGTGGTCGACCCCGGTCAGTCCTCGGGGATGATCGGCTCGGACTCGACCTCTTCGCCGGGGATCTTCGCCGTGCGCCAGGTGTCGATGGCGATGACGCAGCCGACGATCGCCATCGAGAGTGCGAACGACGCCGCAACGTCGCTCAGGTAGTGGTAGCCGAGGTAGATGCGCCCCGCTCCCTGCACCACGACCACGACGATCGCGATCGTCACCGCGATCGCGGTGAACCGCTTCTTCTGGATCCGGCTCGCCAGCAGGAACGCGAGGATCAGGAAGAAGTCGGATGTGCCCAGCACGTGCCCGGAGGGGAACGAGAACGTGTCGTCGGGTCCGAACAGCATGTCGTCGACGGGCGGCCGAGGGTGCTGCACGATCGGTGCGATGGTGAGCGCGAGGACGACGCCGGTCAGCATGCCGCCGGCCAGCAGCAGCGGGCGCCAGAGGTGCTTCGCGGTGATCGCCCAGATCACGACGACCGCGAGCACGATGATGGGCAGCGCGATCGGCCCGAAGACGACCGCCATCACGATGTGGAAGGCGGTCGCGTCGGGCGAGCGGAAGGAGTCGAACCAGGCGTCGACCGGCTCGTCGAGCCGCGCGAAGCCGGTCTGCGTCAGCACGCCGAGCAGCAGCACGGCGAACGCGATGAGCCCCACGACCACCAGCACGGCCGCGGTGATGTAGAGGCGCCGTCGTGCGGCGGGCTCGACGAGTCGCTCCTCGACGATGAAGCGCTCGTTCCACTCGCGGAGCCGCTGCCGTCGCGTGCTGGTCGATCCGGTCACCATGCGTCCCTCCGCTGCCCGAGCTCCTGCGCGGGCAGTGCTCGATCATGGCACGGGAGTGCGCGTGGACGCGCCATTGTCGCGCCCGCACCGCAGGGCTACGGTGAGCGTGAGCCCCGCCGGGGCCGTCGTGCAGAGTCGCAGGAAGGGAAGCCCGGATGCCGAAGTACCTCGTGCTCTATCACGCCGATGTCAGCGCGGAGCAGCAGATGCAGCAGTCGCCCGAGGAGGGCCAGGCCGAGATGCAGGAGTGGATGGCGTGGGCCGAGAGCGCCGGTCAGGCGATCGTCGACCTCGGCACGCCGCTCGGCAACGGGCGCACCGTCGGGGGGTCCGGAGCCGGTGCTTCGTCGTCGTCGACCGTGGCCGGCTACTCGATGCTCGACGCTGCCGACGCCGACGCGGCCGCAGCGCTCATGCAGAGCCACCCGCACCTGAAGACGGGCACCATCGAAGTGCTGGAGGCGCTCGAGATCCCCGGGATGTGAGGCGGCGAGGCTACGCGTCGTCGCCCAGCAGCTTCGCCCAGGCCTCGACGAGCACGTCCATCGCCGGGTCGTCGTCGATGCTCCAGCCGTGGCGGATCCAGTGCTGGTTGGCGCGGTCGAGCATCTCGAACGCCAGCACGCCGCGGAAGTGCCGTGACTCGCGCGGGAAGCGGTCGGCGGCGTCGAGACCCTCGCAGATGTCGCCGACGACCTCCTCCGACCACGTGTCGACCAGCTCGCGGATCTCGGGCTCGACGGCCGCAGCGACGTTGGCCGAGACGATGTAGGGGCGGATGACGGGCCAGCGGGCTGCCTGCTCGCGCAGCCAGGCGTCGATCGCCACAGGCGAGCCGTCGCGCACGACGTCGATGAGTGCTGCCGCGGTGCTGTGGCGCGCGGCGGACTCATGCCGCTCGAGGATGACGTTCAGCCGGTCGATGAGGGCGGCCATGATCGCGCGGCGCGACGGGAAGTGCGCGTAGAACGTCACGCGCGTGGTGCCTGCCGCTGCGGCGATGTCGTCGATCGTCGTGGCGGCGTAGCCCTTGGCCTCGAACTGCTCGAGGGCGGTGTCGAGCAGCCGCTGACGGGTCTGCTCCTTCTGCTCGACGCGGAGGTTGGCCATTGCTCGAGCCTAGCGATCGACGGTGCCGCAGCACTGGCAGTCGGCGGCTGCCGGAGCGTCGCCCAGCCGCCGAAGGCGGGGGATGGGGATGCGGAAGTTCACCGAGACCGCGGTGCCGGTGCCGCCGGGGTGGCGCCAGCGCAGCAGCGCGGGCGCGTCGGCCGCTCCGCCTTCGAGCACCTCGGGCTCGCCGATCAGCGGGGTCGGGCCCGCGACCCGGATGTTCAGGCCGAACTGCTCGGTCCAGAAGTACGGCTGCGCGCGCAGCTCGGCAGCCTCGTCGCCGTGCAGCAGCGCCGCCGCGCCGATGCGCGCCTGCTCGATCGCGCTGTTCCAGAGGGGGCTGCGGGCGTGCCCGATCGGGGTCGGCACCGCGGCCACATCGCCGGCGGCGACGATCTCGTCGCGCAGCCTGCCGCGCGAGTCGACCGCGAGGGCATGGCCCAGCATCGGCAGGCCGCTGCCCAAGAGCCAGTCGGTGCTCGGGATGTCGCCGACGGCCGAGACGACCAGGTCGCCGTCGACGGCGCTGCCGTCGGCGAGCTCGACCACCGAGCGGCCGCCTCGCTCGACGACGCGCGCCGCGCCGGTCAGCACGACCTTCAGGGCGTGCGCGAGGGCCGCGCGCAGGATGCGCTCGCCCAGGTGCGCGCCGAGGTGCCGCGCCATCGGGGGAGCGTTGGTGACCAGCGTCACGCGGCAGCCCGCCTCGAGCGCGCCCGAGGCGACCTCCATGCCGAGCGGGCCGCCGCCGACGATCACGAGGTCGGGGCGGTCGACGAGGCGGGCGCGCAGCAGGTGCGCGTCGTCCAGCGTGCGCAGCACCAGCTCGTCGTCGAGGCTGCCCAGCCGTCGCGCTCGCGAGCCGCTCGCGATGACCAGCCCGTCGTACTCCAGCGCCGAGCCGTCGTCGAGCGACAGTCGTCGGCGCTCCACGTCGAGCCCCGCCGCGGCGACGCCGAGCAGCTCGGTGGCACCGTGATCGGGTGCGGGCAGCAGATGCGCGTCGAGGTCGGCGTCGGAGCGCAGCAGCGCCTTCGACAGCGCCGGTCGGCTGTACGCGGCGCGCGCCTCGGCGCCGATGATCGTCAGCTCGCCGTCGAAGCCGCCGGCGCGGAGCGAGTCTGCTGCCGTGAGCCCGGCCACGCCGTTGCCGACGACGACGATGCGGCGCAGCGCGGGGGCGGCCGTCATCCTGCGAGGCGCAGCGCGGCGACCGGGCAGATGCGCACGGCGGCGCGCGCGCGTTCGAGCGCCTCGTCGCCGAGCTCCTCCACGTCGAAGACGACCTCGCCGTCGTCGTCGAGGTGCAGCAGGTCGGGCGCGGCCTCCTCGCAGAGGCCGTGGCCCTCGCACCGGGGACGGTCGATCTCGAGCTTCATGCTGGTTCCTCTCATGCCGGCACGACGTCGAGCACGTCGAGGTGCTCGATCGAGCGGGTGATGTTGCTGGGCTCGCGCTTCTCGTCGCCGAGGCGGTACGAGGCGACGTGCTGCGCGAGCGCGGTGATGACCGCGTGCCCCTCCATGCGGGCGAGGCCCTGGCCGGCGCAGCCGTGCGGGCCGTAGCCGAACGACAGGTGGTCGACGGGGTTGCGCGTGACATCGAAGGCGTCGGCGTCGGCGTAGTGCCGCTCGTCGTGGTTGCCGGAGCCGAGCAGGATCGCGACGTGGGCGCCCGCCGGGATCACGGCACCGTCGATCTCGACCTCGCGGGTGGTGCGCCGGCCCCAGGCGTGGATCGGCACCCAGTAGCGCAGCACCTCCGCGAAGGCGGCGGGCACGAGCGACGGGTCGTCGCGCACCAGCGCGAACTGCTCGGGGTGGCGCCCGAAGAGGGCGACGATGTTGCCGATCGCGGCGACCGTGGTGTCGACGCCGGCACCGAGGTACTGGTGGATGATGTGGCCGGCCGAGCCCTCGGGGATCTCGCCGCGCGCCTCGGCGTCGAAGATGCCGCGGCCGATCGAGCCCTCGGCGAGTTGGTCGGCGGTCACCTGGCTGCACCAGCCGTAGAGCTCTCCCGCGATCGGGAAGCTCTCCATGGTGCGCTGGTTCATCGGGCCGATCACCTGCATGGCCGCCTGGCCCCAGCGCAGCATGTTGGCCTTGACCTCGCCGGTGAAGCCGATCAGATCGGCGACGACCTCGAGCGGCAGCTCGCGGGCGAGCGCGTCGATGGCCTCGAAGTCGCCTCCGGCAGCCAGCTTCGCGACGAGCGCGTCGGCCTTCTCGGCGACCTGGCTCTGCATGCCGCGCAGCGCGCGGGGCGTGAGGTTGGCCGACAGGGCTGCGCGCAGCTGCGTGTGCATCGGCGGGTCGGAGGCGAGCGACGTGCCCTGCAGCGCGTCGTTGACGCCGTCGTTGAAGCCGATCGCCTTGACCGACGAGAAGGTCTCCGGGTCGCCGAGCGCCTCTCGGATCGCGTCGTACCGGGTGAGGGCGTACACGTCGTTGACGGGCAGGTGCACGACGGCGCCGAGCTCGCGCAGGGCTGCGTACGTGGGGTAGGGATCGGTCAGGATCTCGTCGGCGAACAGGTCGATGTCCGACGTGGCGGGTGCAGTGCCCATGGCTCCTCCTCGGCCGCTGTCTCCGTCGACAGTTCGGCTTACACTCAGTAAAGCGAACGCCGACGCGATGCGCAAGTGGCGGCCTCCACGGCCCGGATGCGCCGCGCCGATCTCGCTTGACAGGCTGTAAACCAAATGTCAGGATGGCGGCGATCGCACCGGAGCATCCGGCGATCGGCACTCAACGGAGAGGCTTCTCAGTGACAGGCACCGTCCACACCGTCCTCGGACCAGTCCCCGCCGACCAGCTCGGCGTCGCATCGGTGCACGAGTCGCTGCTCTCGGTCTTCCCGGGCGCGCAGTACGCGCACGACGTGACCATCGATCGCGCCGAGATCTTCGCGACGCTCGCCGCGAAGCTGCGCGACTTCCGCGAGGCGGGCGGCGGCACGGTCGTCGACAGCACCGGCATGTTCCACGGCCGCGACCTCACCCTCTACGAGGCGCTCTCGCGCTCGACGGGCGTGCACATCGTCGTCTCGACCGGCCAGGGCCCCGAGGCCATGCTGGGCGGCTACTTCCTCACCCCCCAGACCAACCCGCCCACCCCGTGGCCGGCCGAGCGCTTCGCCGAGCTGTTCTCGCTCGAGGTCACCGAAGGCGCCGTCGTGCCGCGCCTCGAGCGCCGCGCCCCGGCCGGGCTCGTCGCGACCGCAGCCACCCGCACGGGCGCCACCGCGACCGACGGCAGCCTGCTGCGCGGCGCTGCCCGCACCGCGATCGCCACCGGCGTGCCCGTCTCGCTGCGCTACGGCGCCGACGCGCTCGGCGAGCTCGAGGTCGTGCTCGCCGAGGGCCTGCCCGCCGACCGGGTGGTCGTCGCGGGCCTCGATCGGGCGGATGCGGTGGGTGCGGCCGCGCACCTCGCCGTCGCCGAGCGGGGCGCGTACGTCGGCATCGACAGCGTGGGCCTCGAGGACGACGAGCGCATCGCCGACGCAGACCGCGTGCGGCTGGTCGCGGAGCTGGTGGAGGCCGGCCACGCCGACCGCATCCTGCTCTCGACCGGCGCCATCGGCGTCGCCAAGGGCCACGACGCCGCCGAGGCGGCGGCGGCCGAGGCGATCAGCCTCAGCCGGATCCTCACCGACTTCGTGCCCCTGCTCGCGGCCGCCGGCATCGACGCCGACGTGACCCGACGCATCCTGACCGCCAACCCGAGCGCGCTGCTCGCCGTGAGGAGCTGACCATGTCGCGAGTGAACACCGTGCTGGGCGCGATCGACGCCTCGGAGCTCGGCTTCGTCGCCGTGCACGAGCACATCGGCTACGGCATGCCCGGCTCCGAGCTCGACGCGAAGTGGTGGAAGACGCCCGAGCAGCGCTACGACGAGACCGTGCCGAAGCTGCGCGAGTTCCGCGAGCTCGGTGGCGGCACGTTCGTCGACGCCACCGGCATCTGCAACGGCCGCGACGTCGACTACTACCGGTCGCTCTCGGCGAAGACGGGCGTGCACATCGTCGCCTGCACGGGCTTCGTCGGCGGTGACACGGCGCTGCCGTTCTTCGAGCAGGCGAGCGTCGAGTACCTCACCGAGCAGTTCGTGCACGAGATCAGCGTCGGCATCGGCGGCACCGGCGCGAAGGCGGGCGTCATCAAGGTGGGTGTCAGTCGGGGCGGCCGCATGACCGACCTCGACAAGCGCATCTACCGCGCCGCCGCTCGCGCGTCGCTGCGCGCCGGCGCGCCGCTGCTCACGCACCTGGCGATCGACGCCGAGAACGCGATCGCGATCTTCGCGGAGGAGGGGCTGCCGCTCGACCGAGTGCTCTTCGGCCACGTCGACGACGGCGTCAACTTCGACAAGACCCGCGACACGTGGATCGCCGAGCAGGGCGGCCGCATCGGCTTCGACACGTTCGGCTACGAGACCGAGCTGCCCGACCCGCCCTTCTGGGCGCGGCCCCGGCAGGATCGGCTCGACCACTTCCTGCGCTTCATCGGCCACACCGCCGAGCAGGGATTCCTCGGGCAGGCGCTCGCCTCGGCCGACGCGAACTGCAGCCCGCTCGGCTGGCCGGGCGTCAAGGGGCACACGGTGAACTACCTGTTCCACCAGCTGCTGCCCGACCTGCGCGCCGCCGGCGTCGACGAGGCGACCATCGAGCGCGTCTTCGTCACCAACCCGGCCGAGTTCCTCACTCTCTCGGTCTGACCGACCGCACCCACCACATCCCACACAGAACCCATCCCCACCCAGAACCTGCGCGCGAGCGCCACAGGAGAGAAGCAACGATGCAGCCCTCGGACCTCAAGAACCTCACCGTCGCGATCGTCGGCGCCGGCTACGGCGGCGCGGCCGCCGCGAAGGCGCTCAGCCTGCTCGGCGTGAACGTCACCGTCTACGAGCAGGCGCGGGAGATCCGCGAGGTGGGCGCCGGCATCGGCCTGCGCCCCGCCACCGTCGACCGATTCCGCCGCTGGGGCATGTTCGACCAGATCGCCGCCGTCACCTCGGCGAGCGACGCGTTCGAGATCCTCACCGGCGACGGCCACCCGATCATGAAGGAGGAGTGGCCGGGCATCGGCGACTTCGACGTGCCCACGAAGACGCACCTCGTGCACCGCGGCGACTTCATCGAGACGCTCGTCGCGGCCCTGCCCGACGGCGTGCTGCAGGTGGGTCGGAAGGTCGCGAGCATCGAGGATCAGGGCGACCGCGCGACGCTCACGTTCACCGACGGCGACACCGTCACCGCCGACCTGGTGATCGCCGCGGACGGCATCAGGTCGACGATCCGCGAGCAGCTGTTCACCGACGCGCAGCCGGTGTTCGCCGGCGAGCACGCCTACCGCGTGGTCATCGACGCCGACGCCGCGCACGGCCTGGTCGTCGACGACAACCTGCGCATGTACATCGGCCACGGCACGAAGGTCTACTTCCTGCCGCTGCGCCACCGCGGCCAGGTGTCGTTCGACATCACGACGCTGCACCACGACGGCGCCTGGGCGCCCGAGATCACGCGCGAGCAGCTCGTCGACACCGTGCAGGGCTTCGACGAGCGCATCGTGCGCATCACCGAGGAGCTCGACCTCGACGCGCTCGTCAACCGCGCCTGCTACGACATCGACGCCGTCGATCAGTGGCACACGGATGCGGTGGTGCTGCTGGGCGATGCGGCCCACGCGATGCTCCACCACCAGGGGCAGGGCGCCAACTCGGCGATCATGGACGCCGGCGCGATCGCCGACGCGCTGCAGGAGGCCGGCTCGGTCAAGGAGGCGCTCGCGCTCTACCAGTCGCGCCGCAAGCCCGAGACCGACAAGCTGCAGGCGGTCTCGCGGCAGGGCTGGTCGGAGGACGAGCTGAGCGAGGTCTTCCCGGGCCAGCGCCCGGAATCCCAGCAGGCAGCGGCGCGCTGACGCGCGGAGGAGACGGACACCATGGCACTGCACCCCAAGATCGCCGAGATCCTCGCCGGCTTCCCGGCGCCCGAGCCCGGACCGCTCGACCCTGCCGCGATGCGCGCGGGGGAGGAGTCCCAGGTGCCGCCGGAAGCCTCCCGCATCCCGGTCGCCGAGGTGCGCGACGCGGTGGTGCCGGGCAGCGACGCCGACGGCGTGCCGGTGCGCATCTACCGCGACGCGACCGACGCCGAGGGCTCCGGCGTCATCGTCTACGTGCACGGCGGCGCGTTCTTCCTCGGCAGCCTCGACACGCACGACCACGTCGCGCGCTCGCTGGCGGTCGAGACGGGGCTGACGGTCGTCTCGGTCGGCTACCGCCGTGCGCCCGAGGCGGCGTTCCCCGCCGGCCTCGACGACGTGCTCGCCGCGGTCCGCTGGGCGGCCGAGCACGGCGACGAGCTCGGCCAGCAGCCCGGCCGGCAGCACGGCCAGGGCGGCACGCTCGCCCTCGTCGGCGACTCCTCCGGGGGCACGTTCGTCGCCGCGGCGGTCGCGCTGCTGCACGACGAGGGCTTCGAACGCGTCACCCACCAGGTGCTCTACTACCCGTCGCTCGACCTCGACTTCGACGAGTCGCGCTACCCGTCGCTCGTCGAGAACGCGGTCGGCTTCGGCATGGAGACCGCGGGCCTCGCGCCCTTCAACGCGTTCTACCTCGACAGCGGCGCCGACCCGGCCGACCCGCGCGTCTCGCCCATCAAGCGCGACGACCTGACGGGCCTGCCGGCCGCGCTCATCCTCACCGCCGAGCACGATCCGCTCCGCGACGAGGGCGAGCGCTACGGCGAGCGCCTGCGCGAGGCGGGCGTGCCCGTGCGCGTGACCCGCTACGAGGGCGCCGGGCACGGCTTCGTGCAGCACTTCGGCTGGCTGCCCGAGTACCACCGCGCCTACGTCGAGACCGCCGAGTTCCTGCGGGGCGCACCAGCATGACCGTCGCCGTCCATCCGCTCGCGAGCCCCTGGGGCCGCTTCCACCTCTACAGCTTCCTGATCGACGCGCCCGAGCTCGCGATCGTCGACACCGGCATCGCCTCCTCGCCCGCCGAGGGGCTCGCCCCGGCGCTCGCGGCGCTCGGGCGCCGCGTCGAGGACGTGCGCTGGATCCTGCTCACGCACGGCCACATCGACCACGTCGGCGGCGCGCACGCGCTCTGGGAGCTGACCGGCCGACAGGCGCAGATCGTGATCCACGAGGCGGATGCGTCGATGCTGCGATCGAGGCGGGCGCACGTCGAGGAGTACCTCGGTGCGCGCGGCCGCTACCTCGGCGACCCCGAGGGCGAGGCGAAGCAGACGGCCGCGGCGGCGGCGGTGATCTCGGGCGAGCTCGAGCCGACCGTGCTGGTGCGCGGCGGTGAGGAGCTGCAGCTCGGCGGCGGCGTCACGGTGCGCGTGCATGCGATCCCCGGCCACACGCCGGGCTCGGTCGCCTACGAGATCGTCGGCCAGGGCGACGTCTTCGTCGGCGACGCCGTGCAGATCCACGGCGCGGCGAACGGGTTCCCCGGCTTCTCCGACCCGAGCGCGTACCGCGCCAGCCTCACGAGGCTGCGGGACGACATCCGCCCCGAGCGACTCCACCTCGGGCACCCCTACCGCTCGGCGCCCAATCAAGCGGGGGCGGGGGAATCGCACGGCGTCGTGCTCGACCGCGAGCAGGCGCACGCCGCGCTGCAGGAGAGCCTCGACATCGAGCGCCGGGTCGGCGCCGCAGCGCACGACTGCCTCGCGCACGGGCTGACCGAGACCGATTCGGCCTACTCGCCGTTCGAGCCGGTCGCCGACGCGCTCGGCTACTCGGGCGACCCGACGCTCGAGCCCTCACCCTTCTTCACCTCGATGCACGGCTACCGCCTGCAGCAGAACGCCTGACCAGGAGCATCCCCATGGCCGAGACCCAGACCATCCAGGCGGGCGCGCAGACGATCCTCGTGCGCAAGGACCTGCGCGTGCCGATGCGCGACGGCGTCGAGCTCGCAGCCGACGCCTACCAGGGCGTCGACGACAAGCCGCGCCCCGCGCTCGTCGCGCTCAGCCCCTACGGCAAGGAGCTGCAGGCGCTCGCGCTCACCACGCCGCCGCAGCGCCGGCCGAGCCCCATGTGGGACGGCTGCATCGAGGCCGGCGACATCGCCCGCGTGGTCGAGGAGGACTACGTGCACGTCATCGGCGACCTGCGCGGCTCCGGTGCCTCCGAGGGCGAGCACGTCGGCAACTACAACGCCGGCGGCGTCTCGCTCGGCCAGGACGCCTACGACTTCATCGAGTGGGTCGCGGCGCAGCCGTGGTGCGACGGCAACGTCGGCATGATCGGCATCTCGTACTTCGGCTCGATGCAGCTGCTCGCGGCCGCCGAGCGGCCCCCGTCGCTGAAGGCGATCTTCGTCTCCGGTGGCCACTACGACTTCTACGAGACCACCTATCACGGCGGCGTGATGTGGTTCATGCCGCGCGCCGCACGCGAAGGCCGCGGCGGCGACTCGGGCTGGGCCTTCACCGACCGGGTGAAGTCGCGGATGCTCGAGACGCACTCGCCGGAGGAGCTGCGCGAGAAGGTGGCTGCACGCCTGGCCGACCCCGACATCGCCGCCTGGCCGAACCTCGTGCACGTGCTGCACTACCCGACGAACCACGAGGCGTGGTTCGACATCGTCATGAACGAGCTCGACGGCGAGTGGTACGAGGAGCGGAACCCCGTCAACCTCGCGTCGCAGATCGACATCCCCGTCTGGCTGCAGCTCGACCAGGGCCGCGGCTGGACCCTCGACGGCACCATCGAGGTCTTCGACCGGCTGCAAGGGCCGAAGAAGCTCGACATCGGCCCGTACCCGCCCATGCAGTCGCGCCCCTTCATCGAGGAGCACGACAAGATGTTCCGCTGGTACGACCGCTGGCTGAAGGGCATCGACAACGGGGTGGAGGACGAGCCCGCGGTGACCGTGTTCGTCGAGGGCACGCGCGAGACGGTGACGGCCGACCAGTGGCCGCCGAAGGCCGTCGAGCACCGCGACCTGTTCCTGCGGCCCCGCCGGGCGCTCTCGCCGGAGCCCGAGCGGATGGGCGGCGAGCACGTGCCGCCGGACGGCTTCTACCAGGCGCCCCTCAGCGTGACCGACACGGTCGAGATCATCGACTGGCGCACGGCCCCCTTCACCGAGCCGGTCGAGATGATCGGCACCGGCGCTGCGCACCTGTTCGTCGAGATCGACCAGCCCGACACGAACCTCATCATGCGCATCTGGGACGAGGCGCCCGGCGGCAAGCGGCAGCTCATCACCACGGGCTACCTCAAGGCCTCGCACCGCGAGCTCGACGAGGAACGGAGCGCGCACGGCAGCCCGGTGCACCCGCACACCCGCGCGGTGCCGGTCGAGCCCGGCGTCGTCGAGGAGTACGTGCTGCGGCTGTATCCGTTCGCGGCCACGTTCCTGCCCGGCCACCGGCTCGTCGCCGAGCTCTCGAACGCCGAGCCTCTCGCCGACGATCACAACGCGCTGCTCCCGCCCGACGCCTTCCACCTGCCGGTGGGACGCGCCGTCACCCACAAGATCCACCGCGACGCGACGCATCCGTCTCGCCTCGTGCTGCCGTACACGACGCTTCCGGCGGACGGGTAGGTCGGGCAGCGCCACCTGCTGCTGGCGGTCGGGCACGTCACGTCGTGCAGCGGCTCAGCGCGCCGACGCCTGAGTGCGCTAGCGCCGGAGCCGGCTGGCGCCTGAGTGCGCTGGCGCCGGAGCCGGCTGGCGCCTGAGCGGGCTGGCGCGTCAGCCGGCTGGCGCGTCAGCCCGCGGTGGCATTACGCAGCTGGTGCTGCACGATGGCGCGGACGCCTTGGGATCAGAACGGAGCAGGTGGATCCTCAGGCTCGGGCTCGCGGGCACCCCATGCGGAGCCGGGCGGCGGAGGTGGTAGTTCCACGCCCGCCGAGCCGTCGGCTTCGAACTGCGCGATGGCTTCGCGCTGGTCTCGTCGCCGGTCGGCGGCGCTGCGCTTGGGCGGTTTCGGCTTGCTGCGGGGCATGTCGGTGAAGCGTGGCCCGACCGGTGGCGGTTCGTCGATGATCACCTGCCCGATCGGGGACGTCCAGCGCAGCACCCCGCCGGGCAGCTGCTCGACGCCCCAGCGGGTCTCGTGCTTGAGGCCGTGGTCGCTGCGGCAGAGGTGCTCGAGGTTGCCGAGGGTGGTCAGGCCGCCGCCGGCGAAGTCCTTGGTGTGGTCGACGTCGGCGCGCAGCACCGACTTGTCGCAGCCCGGCCCGCGGCAGCGGCCGTCGCGGCCCTGCAGCCACCGCCGCTGCGCCGCCGACGCCCGGTGCGTGTCGACGGTCACCGCGACCCCGGTGACGGGGTGGGTGAACAGCCGCTCCCAGGTGGCCGTGTCGCCAGCGATGCGGCGGGCGGTGTCGCGGTCGACCAGCACCTTCCCGTCCAGCGCGGCCGGGAACCGCAGCTCCAGCAGGTAGGGGCCCCAGATCATTCTGGGGCCCCTTTTTCTTTTCCCCGCGCGAATGAGAGCATGGTCCCGTGAACGACAAGCCAGACCGGAATGACGACCGTGGTCGCGGAGACCGGGACCGTCGCCCGCAGCGCGACGGACAGCGCAGCTTCGGCGGGCGTGACTCGCGGCCACCACGTGATGGGGATCGACGTCCGCCGCAGCGCGACACCGATCGCAAGCCGCTGCGCCCCGGCGACCGCGGCTATCAGCCCGGTGGTGAGCGCCGACCTGAGCGCGACGGCGAGCGTCGCGGCTTCGGCAGCTCGGACTCGCGTCCGCCGCGCGACGGCGACCGTCGGCCGCAGCGCGACGGCGAGCGGCGTTCCTTCGGCGACCGCGACGCGCGTCCGCAGCGCGACGGCGACCGTCGACCGCCGCGTGATGGCGAGCGCCGTCCCTATGGCGACCGCGACGCGCGTCCGCAGCGCGACGGTGAGCGTCGTCCGCCGCGTGATGGTGAGCGTCGTTCGTTCGGCGACCGTGACTCGCGTCCGCCGCGTGATGGTGAGCGTCGTCCGCCGCGTGACGGTGAGCGTCGTTCGTTCGGCGACCGTGACTCGCGTCCGCAGCGTGACGGTGACCGTCGCCCGCCGCGTGATGGCGAGCGTCGTTCCTATGGCGACCGCCCCTCGCGCCCCCAGGGCGACAGTCCCGCGCGCGCCTACGGCGACCGGCCGGCGCGTCCCCAGGGCGACCGTCCGCAGCGGGATGGGGAGCGCCGCTCGTTCGGAGACCGGGATTCGCGTCCCGCTCGTGACGGCGACCGCCGGCCTCCTCGCGATGGTGAGCGCCGTCCCTACGGCGACCGGCCGTCGCGCCCCCAGGGCGATCGGCCGTCGCGTCCGCAGGGCGACCGCGATCGACGTCCGCAGCGTGACGGCGAGCAGCGGTTCGGCCGCGATGACCAGCGCCGTCGCGACGACCAGCGCACCCGCAACCAGGGCCCGCAGCGCGATGCTGCTCGCCCGGGTCGCGACTTCGAGCACCGCGGAGACGGGACTGGCGAGAGCTTCAAGCAGGTTCGCGACGACGACTTCGTCCCGCCGTACCTGCCCGAGGAGATCGTCGCAGAGGATCTCGACATCGGCGCCCGCGCGCAGCTGAAGACGCTGTCGAAGGACAACGCCGAGGTCGTGGCCAAGCACATGGCCATGGCCGGCCGTCTCATCGACGAAGACCCCGAGCTCGCGCACCAGCACGCGCTCGCCGCCGCGAGACGCGCTGGCCGCATCGGTGTCGTGCGCGAGACGCTCGCGATCACGGCCTATCAGCTGGGTGACTTCTCGCTCGCGCTCCGTGAGCTGCGCACCTATCGTCGGATCACCGGGCGCGACGACCAGCTGCCGCTGATGGCCGACTGCGAGCGCGGTCTCGGCCGCCCCGAGAAGGCGCTCGAGCTCGCGCGCTCTGTGGACGCATCCACCCTCGACACCGAGGTGCGCGTCGAGCTCGCGATCGTCAAGTCGGGCGCGCGCCTCGACCTCGGCCAGCCTGACGCTGCGCTCGAGGAGCTGCGGATCCCCGAGCTGCGCAAGGACAAGGCGTTCGACTACAGCCCGGCGCTGTTCGCCAGCTTCGCCGGCGTGCTCGAGGAGCTCGGTCGCGACGAGGAGGCTGCCGAGTGGTTCGCGCTCGCCGATCGCGCCATCGATGCGCTGGAGGATGCGCTGAAGCCCGGCGAGCTCGAAGCCGTCTCGATCATCTCGGAGCGCATCGAGGTCGAGGCTGACGAGGTCGAGGCTGACGAGGTCGAGGCTGACGAGGCAGAGGCGGTCCAGGCTGATGAGGCTGAGGCCGAAGAGGTCGACGAGGCTCCGGCTGACGGCCCCGAGATCGACGCACCTGCCGTCGATGCTGACGCGCCGGTCGTCGACGCGACGCTCGACGAGCAGGAAGTCGACGAGCCGACCTCCGCCGACGACGGCGATGCGCTGTTCGGCGATGCGCTGTTCGGCGACGACCTGATCGACCAGCCGGGCGACCAGTCGGGCGACCAGTCGAGCGACCAGCAGAGCGAGCAGCCGGGCGACCGCCAGGAGTCGGAGCGCGGCGGAGACGCCCGCTGATGGGGCTGTTCCGCAAGCCGGCTGCAGCGCCGACCCCGATCGACGGCGCCGACTGCCTGTATCTCGACCTCGACGGGGTCGTCTACAAGGGACCGGACGCCATCCCGCACGCGGTCGAGAGCATCCAGGCGACGGGGCTGCCCGCCGTCTACCTGACGAACAACGCGTCGCGCACCGATGCAGAGGTCGCCGAGCACCTCAGCTCGTTCGGCCTCGACGTGCAGGCGCGCGATGTCGTGACGAGCCCGCAGGCAGCCATGCTGCTGCTCGCGAAGCACCTGCAGCCGGGCGACCCGGTGATGGTCGTCGGCGGCGCCGGCATCGTCGTCGAGGTCGAGGCCCGCGGCTGGCGCGTGGTGCGCTCGGCTGCCGAGCAGCCGAAGGCGGTCGTGCAGGGCTTCCACCCGTCGCTCGGCTGGAAGGACCTCGCCGAGGCCTCGTTCGCCCTCGCGAAGAAGCCCGAGCACGGCGGCATCCCGTGGATCGCCACGAACGGCGACTGGACGATCCCCGTCGCCGGCGGCATCGCCCCCGGCAACGGCACGCTGGTCTCGGCGGTGCACACCGCGGTCGGCCGGCTCGCGGAGTTCGCGGGCAAGCCCGAGACCCCGATGTTCGACGTCGCCGCCGAGCGCTTCGGCGCCCAGGCGCCGATCATGATCGGCGACCGTCTCGACACCGACATCCTCGGCGCCAGCCGTGCGGGCATCCGCTCGATCCTGGTGCTCACCGGCATCGATCGCGGTGCGAGCCTCCTGGGCGCCGACAAGACCATGCGCCCCGACCACGTCATCGAGGACCTGCGCGATCTGCAGGAGCCCATCGCCCCGCTGCGGGAGACGATCGAGCGCTCCACCGGCGACGTCTACTTCGAGGTCGGCACCGCCGCCGTGCGCCGCTCGGGCATCGACATCACGCTCGTGCGGGCGGGGGAGCGCCCGGTCGACACGATCCGCGCCGCCTGCGCGGCGGTCTGGACCGCCGACCGGCCCGTGCTGGGGCTGCGCATCGCCGACGAGCTGCTCGCGCTCTGAACCTGGGCGTGAGCGGGATGCACCGCTGCCGCAAGCGCGGTGTGATGGAGCGCATGACGCACACGCCCACCCTCGGCAAGCAACGCCGCGGCCTTGTCGTCCAGCGCCGGCAGGCACTGCTCGAGCGCGACGTCGCGCCCGGCGTGCACCGGCTGCAGCACGCTTCCACGAACGCCTACCTCATCGAGGAGGGC
Source organism: Agrococcus beijingensis (assembly GCF_030758955.1). NCBI lineage: Bacteria > Bacillati > Actinomycetota > Actinomycetes > Micrococcales > Microbacteriaceae > Agrococcus > Agrococcus beijingensis. Next base: position 2,726,164 of record NZ_CP132360.1, read on the forward strand.
GGCGCGGTGACGCTCGTCGACGCGCTCTTCCCGGCCAGCCGCGTGCATCTCGACGCGGCGCTCGCGGCGATGGGCCGCACGATCGGCGATGTGCGGGGCCTGGTGCTGACCCACGCGCACTTCGACCACCTCGGCATGGCCGCGTCGCTGCACGACGCCGGGATGCCGATCTGGGTGCACGACGGCGACCGGTACATCGCGGCCCATCCGTACCGCTACCGGAGCGCCCGCTCGAGGCTCTGGTATCCGCTGCGCTACCCGGGCTCGGTGCCGCTCTTCGCAGCGATGGTCTCAGTGGGGGCGCTCTCGGTTCGCGGGGTGGAGGACGCCGCGGCTCTCGAGCCCGACGGAGTGCTCGACCTTCCCGGGCGCCCGCGCGTGGTGCCGACCCCGGGGCACACCGACGGCCACGTCGCGCTGCACATGGCCGATCGCGATGCGGTCATCAGCGGCGACGCGCTCGTCACCCTCGACCCGTACACGACGCGCACCGGGCCCAGGGTCGTCGCCGGGGCGGCGACCGTGCGCCCCGAACAGGCGCTCGCCTCGCTCGACGCGCTCGAGGCGACCGGCGCGAGCGCCGTGCTGCCCGGCCACGGGGACGTGTGGCGCGACGGCGTCGTCGCGGCGGTGCGCGAGGCCCGCGCAGCGGGAGTCGACTAGGAGCGCTCCGGCGCCGGCGGATCCCAGCGCGCTCGCCACCCCGCGATGCGCACGGGGTCGGGCGCCATGCCGTAGGCCCGCCAGAAGGCCGGCTCAGCGTCGGCCAGGCCGTTCCACTCGAGCGACCACGAGGCGACGGCGAGATCCGACCAGCGATCGCCGACGCCGACCCGACCGAGGTCGACCAGCGCCGCGAAGGCGCCGCCCGCGATGAGCGTGTTCGGGGCGCACGGATCGCCATGGCAGACGACCGCGTCGTCGATGGGGGCGGATGCGGTCCAGTCGGGGGCGGGGAACGGGCACGCGGCGGGGTCGAGGGCGTGCAGGCGACGCAGGCCCTCGCCGAGCGCGGCCGCCGCGGCATCCGGGTCGTGCAGGCCGGCCGCCGAGACGATGGACGCTGCGGGGATGGCGGTGGTCACCAGCAGGTCGCCGGCTGCGTCGCGGTGCAGGCCGAGCACCTCGGGGACGGGGACCGACCCGGTGGCCGCGAGCCAGCGCATCCGCTCTGCCTCGTCGACGAGCGACTCGGTGCTGCCGGGCGGGTTCCACTTCGCGAAGACCGCACCCTGCGGGCGGTCGATGCGGGCCGTGATGCCGCCGAGCTCGTTGCGCCACACCAGCTCGACCGGGTGGTGCTCGGCGAGCCGCGCGATCGGCGCGGGCACCGGGGTTCCGGCGGGCGGTGGCGCGGCGAGATCCGAGAGCACCGGATGACGCTACCGTGGCGGGATGGCAGACATGCAGCGGCGCGTGCTCGTGCTCGGGGGCACCCGGTGGTTGGGGCGCGCCATCGCGGAGGGACACGTCGAGCGAGGCGCCGAGGTCACGTGCCTGGCGCGGGGTGCGAGCGGCCCGGTGCCCGAGGGCGCCCGGCTGGTGGTCGGCGACCGCGACGCCGACGACGCCTACCGCGGGCTCGACGGCGACTGGGATGAGATCGTCGACGTCACGCGGCTGCCGGCGCACGCGCGCAGCGCGCTCGACGCGCTGGGAGACCGCGCACGGCACTGGACCTTCGTCTCGTCGGTGTCGGCGCAGCGGCTGGAGGGCGCGCCCGTCGGTGCCGACGAGGATGACGAGCTCGTGCCCGAGGACGAGACGGGCGAGGACTACGGCGGCGCGAAGGCGTGGATCGAGCGCACGGCGCGCGAGCGGCTGGGGGAGCGGCTCGCGATCGTGCGGCCCGGGCTGATCGGCGGTCCCGGCGACGAGAGCGACCGCTTCGGCTACTGGGTGTCGCGGCTCGCGCTCGCCGGCGACGGGCCCGTGCTCGTGCCCGCGCGCGACATGCCCACGCAGACGATCGACGTGCGCGACCTGACGGCGTTCCTGGTGGATGTGGCACCGATGCGCCGCGACGTGGTGAACGCCGTGGGCGCCGACGACGCGCTCCACGCGCTGATCGCGGCCGCGCGCGAGGTGGCCGGGCACACCGGCGAGCTGGTGGAGGCGGGCGACGACGACCTGGAGCGGCTCGAGATCGGCTCCTGGGCGGGGCCGCGGGCGCTGCCGCTCGTGCTGCCGGCGGGCGTCGCGTCGCACGCGCAGCGATCGAGCGCCCGCTACCGCGCGGCGGGCGGCGAGCACCGGCCGCGCCGCGCGATGCTCGAGGACGTGCTCGCCGACGAGCGCGCTCGGGGCCTCGACCGGCCCAGCGCCCACAGGCTCTCGCGCGCCGACGAGCTGGCCGCGATCGATTCGCTAGCCTCGAAGGCATGACCGAAGCGCACGGGACCGATCCGGACACCGCTCCGGGCGGCGAGCTGCACGGCACCGACGGCCTCGTCGACGAGCTCGACCTGCTCGAGCAGCAGCCGCTCGAGGCGCGTGCCGAGCAGCTCGCCCGCATCCACGACCGGCTCCAGGCCGAGCTCGGGGCAGTCCGTGGTTGACCCGCGTGCCTGACGCGCTGCGCCTCGACCAGGCGCTCGTCGAGCGGGGGCTCGCCCGCAGCCGCAGCCAGGCGCAGCAGCGCATCGCCGACGGCCTCGTGACGGTCGACGGCCGCACCGTGCTGAAGGCGAGCCTGAAGGTCGACGACGCCGCCGAGCTCGCCATCGCGGGCGACGACGCCTGGGTCTCGCGCGCCGCGCACAAGCTGCTCGCGGCGCTCGACGCGTTCGGGGTGGATGCGTCGGGTCGCGTCGCGCTGGACGCCGGGGCTTCGACGGGCGGCTTCACGCAGGTGCTGCTGGCGCGCGGCGCCGCGCACGTGACCGCGCTCGACGTGGGGCACGGGCAGTTCCAGCTCGACGCCGACGCGCTGCCGATCACGCTGCTCGAGGGCCGCAACGTGCGCGACCTGCAGCCGGGCTCGCTTGACCCGGCCCCGAGCCTCGTCACCGCCGACCTCTCGTTCATCTCGCTCGCGCTCGCGATCGGGCCGCTGCTCGGGGTCGCGGCTCCCGGCGCCGACTTCATCGTGCTGATCAAGCCGCAGTTCGAGGTCGGCAGGGGAGGCGTGCGCGAGGGCATCGTCACCGACGACGGGCTGCGCGCGCAGGCGATCGAGCAGGTGCTGTGGGCGGCGTGGGACGCCGGGCTCGGCACGGCCGGACTCATCGGCAGCCCGATCGTCGGCACCCGCGGCAACCTCGAGTTCCTGGCGCACCTGTCGGCGACGCGCGGCACGAATCCGACAGAATGGCTCGACGAGTCCGCACGGCTGGCGAAGGAGGCGCGATGACCGATCGCCGGTTCCTGCTGGTGTTCCACCCGGGCCGCGAGGAGGCGGTCGAGACGGCCGCCACCATCGCCGCACGGCTGATCGTCGAGGGGGTCGTGCCCGTCGTGCTGCCGGAGGACCGCGCCACGCTGCTCGACAGCCGGGACGGGCTGGACGCGGTCGAGGCCTACGACCCGGCTGTCGCGCCCGAGGTCGAGCTGATCATGACGCTCGGCGGCGACGGCACGATCCTGCGCACCGCCGAGCTGCAGCGCAGCATCGACGCGCCGCTGCTGGGCATCAACCTGGGCCACGTCGGCTTCCTCGCCGAGGCCGAGGTCGCCGAGGTCGCCGACGTCGTCGAGCGCGCGCTGCGCCGCGACTACGAGGTCGAGCAGCGGCTGGTGCTCTGCGTGCGCGTGTTCCGCGGCGACGAGCTGCTGCATCAGACCTGGGCGATCAACGAGGCGGCCGTCGAGAAGTCGGGCTCGGGCCGCATGATCTCGACCCTGCTCGAGATCGACGGCCGGCCCATCTCGTCGTTCGGCACCGATGCGGTGCTGCTGGCCACGCCGACCGGCTCGACGGCCTACTCGTTCTCGGCGGGCGGCCCGATCGTCTGGCCCACCGCCGAGGTGCTGCTGCTCGTGCCGCTCGGCGCGCACGCGCTGTTCACGCGCCCGCTGGTGGTCGCCCCCACCTCGACGATGTCGGTGACGATCGCCCTCGACTCCACCGACCACGGCATGCTGTGGTGCGACTCGCGCCGCTCGTTCGAGCTGCCGCAGGGCACGCGCGTCGAGGCGACCCGCGACGAGCGACCGCTGCGGCTCGCCCGCCTGTCGCGCGCGCCGTTCGCCGACCGGCTGGTGGCGAAGTTCCACCTGCCGGTCGAGGGCTTCCGGCGGCCGCGGCCGTGACCCGGCTCGACGAGCTGACGATCCGCTCGCTGGGCGTGATCGACGAGGCGAGGGTGCCCTTCGGTGCCGGCTTCACCGCGATCACCGGCGAGACCGGCGCCGGCAAGACGATGGTCGTGCAGGCGCTGGCGCTGCTGCGCGGCGAGCGCGCCGACGCCGGCGTGATCCGCTCGGGCGAGGACCGCGCGGCGGTGCAGGGCGTCTGGCTCGTCGATGATGCGGATGCGGTGGCGCAGGTCGAGGACGCCGGCGGCGTCGTCGACGACGGCGAGCTGATCCTGGGCCGCGCGCTCAGCCGCGGGCCCGACGGCGCCGCGCGATCGCGTGCGCAGGCAGGCGGTGCCGCGGTGCCGGCGGGCGTGCTGCGCGGCCTCGCCGACCGGCTCGTCGCTGTGCACGGCCAGGCCGACCAGCAGCGGCTGCGGTCGGCCGACGCCCAGGCGGCGGCGCTCGACCGAGCCGCCGGGGAGCCGCTCCGCGAGCTGCTGCTCGAGTACCGGGCCGAGCACGCGGCCTGGACCGACGCGCGCGAGACGGCGCAGCGCATCCGCTCTGCCCATGACGCGCGAGCGGCGGAGGCCGATGCCCTGCGCAACGAGCTCGAGGAGCTCGAGGCGTTCGACCCGCAGCCGGGGGAGCAGGACGCGCTCGCGACGCTCGCGCACCGCCTCGAGCACGCCGAGGGGCTGCGGATGCAGCTCGCCGAGGCGCACGCGGCGCTCGCGAGCGATGACGACGCGCCCGACGCCGTGACGCTCGCGGGCCACGCGCGCAAGCTCGTCGAGCGCGCCTCCAGCGACGACGCCTCGCTCGGCGAGGCGCACGAGATGCTCGTGCAGGCCGACGCGCTGCTGCAGGAGGCGTCTGCCTCGATCGTGCGGGCGCTCGACGACCTCGACCGGCCCGAGCGCAGCCTCGACGAGGTGCAGCAGCGGCGCGCCGACCTCAGCGGCCTGGAGCGGAGGCTCGGCCGCCCGCTCGACGAGGCGCTCGAGGCGGCGCCGCTGGCCGCGCTGCGGCTCGCCGAGCTGGCCGGCGACGATGACGAGCTCGCGCGGCTCGACGCCGAGGAGGCGAGCCGGCTCGAGGCCGCGACCGCGATCGCCGACCGGCTGAGCGTCGTGCGCCAGGCCGCGGCACGCTCGCTCGAGCAGGCCGTCGCCACCGAGCTCGCCGCGCTCGCGATGCCGAACGCGCGACTCCATGTCGAGGTCGCGATGACCGAGCATCTCACTGCCGACGGTCACGATCGCGTGACGATGCTGCTCGCGCCGCACCCCGGCGCCGAGCCGAGGCCCGTGCAGAAGGGCGCCTCGGGCGGCGAGCTGAGCCGCATCATGCTGGCGATCGAGGTGGCGCTCTCGGCGGGCGAGCTGGCCGACCAGAGCGTGCCGACGATGGTGTTCGACGAGGTCGACGCCGGCGTCGGCGGCGCTGCCGCGATCGAGATCGGTCGGCGCCTCGCGCAGCTGGCGCAGCACTGCCAGGTGATCGTCGTCACCCACCTCGCGCAGGTCGCCGCGTTCGCCGAGAGCCACGTGCGGGTCGAGAAGGGCAGCGACGGCCGCATCACCGCCTCGTCGGTGTCGGAGGTCACGGGCGACGACCGCCTGGCCGAGCTGGCCCGCATGCTCTCGGGCACCGCATCCGACACCGCGCTCGCGCACGCCCGCGAGTTGCTCGAAGATGCGCGAGCGGTGGGATAGGCTCGAAGCCCGTGAACCTCAGTGCGCGCGGCCCGGCCAAAGTGACCAAGCAGATCTTCGTCACGGGGGGTGTCGTCTCCTCGCTCGGCAAGGGCCTGACCGCCGCCTCGCTCGGCAATCTGCTCACCGCGCGAGGGTTGCACGTGGTCATGCAGAAGCTGGATCCGTACCTCAACGTCGATCCCGGCACGATGAACCCGTTCCAGCACGGCGAGGTCTTCGTCACCGATGACGGCGCCGAGACCGACCTCGACATCGGCCACTACGAGCGGTTCCTCGACGTGAGCCTGTCGCAGGCGGCGAACGTCACGACCGGCCAGATCTACTCGAAGGTGATCGAGCGCGAGCGGCGCGGCGAGTACCTCGGCGACACGGTGCAGGTCATCCCGCACATCACCGACGAGATCAAGCGCCGCATGCGCCTGCAGTCCGAGCAGGATCCGCAGCCCGACGTGATCATCACCGAGATCGGCGGCACGGTCGGCGACATCGAGTCGCAGCCGTTCATCGAGTCGGCGCGGCAGCTGCGCCACGAGCTCGGGCGCGCCAACGTCTTCTTCGTGCACGTCTCGCTCGTGCCCTTCCTCGGCGCCTCCGGCGAGCAGAAGACCAAGCCCACGCAGCACTCCGTCGCGACGCTGCGCTCGATCGGCATCCAGCCCGACGCGCTCGTGCTGCGCAGCGACCGGCCGGTCTCCGACTCGAACCGCAAGAAGATCGCCCTCATGTGCGACGTCGAGGAGGAGGCGGTCATCAACACGATCGACCTGCCCTCGATCTACGACATCCCCTCGACGCTGTTCGAGCAGGGCCTCGACGCCTACATCATCGGCCAGCTGAGCCTCAGCGCCGGCGAGGTCGACTGGACGAACTGGCAGCAGGTGCTCGACGCAGTGCACCAGCCCAAGCACGAGGTGACGATCGGCCTGGTCGGCAAGTACATCGACCTGCCGGATGCGTACCTGTCGGTGACCGAGGCGGTCAAGGCCGGCGGGTTCGCGAACCAGACGAAGGTCAACCTGCGCTGGATCCGCTCCGACGACTGCGAGACCCCGGAGGGCGCAGCCGCGCAGCTGGGCGAGCTCGACGGCATCGTCGTGCCCGGCGGCTTCGGCATCCGCGGCATCGAGGGCAAGCTCGGGGCGCTGCGGTTCACCCGCGAGAACGACATCCCGACGCTCGGCATCTGCCTCGGCCTGCAGTGCATGGTCATCGAGGCGGCCCGCAACCTCGCCGGCATCGAGGGCGCGTCGTCGACCGAGTTCGACGAGGCGACGCCAGCGCCGGTGATCGCGACGATGGCCGAGCAGGAGCAGCACATCCACGGCGGCGACCTCGGCGGCACCATGCGCCTGGGCCTCTACGAGGCGAAGCTCGACGAGGGGTCGCTGGCGGCGCGGCTCTACGGCGACACCGTCTCGTTCGAGCGCCACCGCCACCGCTACGAGGTCAACAACGCCTACCGCGACGAGATCGCGGCCGCGGGGCTCTCGTTCAGCGGCCTGTCGCCCGACGGCAAGCTGGTCGAGTACGTCGAGATGCCCGGCCACCCGTTCTACATCGCGACCCAGGCGCACCCCGAGCTGCGCAGCCGGCCGAACCGCGCGCATCCGCTCTTCCGCGGCCTCGTCGCCGCCAGCCTCGACCGCCAGCGCGCGTCGAAGCTGTTCGACGAGACCGACGACGAGACGGCCTGATGCTCGCCGACGCGCTCGGTCGACGGCCCTTGCTGGCGCGTGAGCGGCTGTTCGACGGGCGCATCTGGGATGTCGAGCGGCAGGAGTTCGAGCTCGGCGGCGACCGCATCGGCCGCGAGGTGATCGTGCACCCCGGGGCGGTCGCCGTGGTCGCGCTGAACGACGCCGACGAGATCATGCTGGTGCACCAGTACCGGCACCCCGCCGGGGGCACGCTCTGGGAGCTGCCTGCTGGCCTGCTCGACGTGCACGGCGAGGATCCGCTCGCGGCGGCGAAGCGCGAGCTCGCCGAGGAGGTCGACCTCGAGGCCGGTTGCTGGCAGACGCTGCTCGACATCTCGACGACGGGCGGCGGCTCGACCGAGATCATCCGCGTCTACCTCGCCACCGACCTGCGCGACCTGCCCGACGCCTTCGCGCGCGAGCACGAGGAGGCCGAGATGGAGGCCCGCTGGGTGCCGCTCGACGAGGTCGTCGAGGCGGCGCTCGCGATGCGCATCCACAACGCGACGCTGCTGGCGGCGCTGCTCGCGGTCACGCAGCTGCGGGCGCGGGGTGCCTCGGCCCAGCGTCAGGCGCAGCGTCTGCGGGCCCACCCGGCCGACGTGCCCTTCGACTGGCACGACGCGCACCGGGCATGAGCCGGGCATGAGCAGCGCATGACTCCGGCGCAGGCGGTCGAGCGGCTGCTGCGCCAGCTCGCGATCGAGCGGGGGCTCTCGAAGCACACCGTCGCCGCCTACCGCCGCGACCTGACCGGCTATCTCGCGGTGCTCGAGCAGCGGAAGGTGACGGATGCCGCCGCCATCTCGGGCGAGGACGTCGCGGCCTTCCGGTCGGCGCTGGCCGAGCGCGGGCTCGCCGCCTCATCGGTGGCGCGGCACCTCTCCGCGGTGAAGGCACTGCACCGCTGGCTGGTCGACGAGCGTGTGGCGGTCGACGACGTCGCGAAGGATCAGCGCCCGCCGAAGCTGCCCTCGCGGCTGCCCACGGCGATCTCGGTCTCGCAGATGCAGCGGCTGCTCGAGACCGCCGCGGGCGACGAGGCGGCCGCCGCAGACCCGGCAGCGCTGCGCGACCGGGCGCTGCTCGAGCTGCTCTACGCCACCGGCGCCCGCATCTCGGAGCTCATCGCGCTCGACGTCGACGACCTCCCGGCGCCCGACGACCCGCACGGCCTCGTGCGGGTGACCGGCAAGGGCGCGAAGCAGCGGCTGGTGCCGATCGGCTCCTTCGCGCGCGCGGCGGTCGAGGCGTGGCTGGTGCGGGGGCGGCCGGCGCTCGCGACGAGGGGCCGCGGCACGCCCGCGCTGCTGCTGGGCGCCCGCGGCGGGCGCCTCAGCCGCCAGGCGGCGTGGGAGGTCATCCAGCGCGTCGCCGAGGAGGCGGGCGTCGCGCACGTCTCGCCGCACACGTTCCGGCACTCGTTCGCGACCCACCTGCTCGAGGGCGGCGCCGACGTGCGCGTGGTGCAGGAGCTGCTGGGCCACGCCTCCGTCGCGACCACGCAGATCTACACGCACGTCACCGCCGACACGCTGCGCGACATGTACACGACCGCGCACCCGCGGGCGCTGAGCGCGATGCCCCCGCTGTAGCCGCTCCGTGCGCCGCTCCCTCCGATGGTTGAGCCGTGCCGCCGCCGGAGGCGGCTGCACGAGTCGAAACCCCGCCGTCCGCCGAAGCCCCGCCCGATCTCCGGTACCCGGTTACCGATCGAGTCGACCACAGGCGACAACCGGGTACCGGAAGCGGGTCAGCGCTCCGGGACCGCGCCCTCCGCCCAGAGCGCTCGCGGGTTCGTGCGGAAGCCCGCGCGCTCGTAGACCCGGATCGAGCGCGGGCTGGCGTGCACCGTGACGTGCTCGAGGCCGAGCTCGCGCGCCCGGGTGAGCACCGCATCCGCCAGCCTCGTGCCGAGACCGCGGCCGCGCGCCTCCGGCACGACGTAGCAGCTCTGCAGGTCGCCCGAGCGCCGATCGAGCGCGCGCGGCGTGGGCACGCGCGCCTGCACGGCGAGCCATGCCATGCCGACGATCTCGTCGTCGACGAGCGCGACGAAGGGCACGTGCGAGTCGCGGTGCCCGCGCGCCCAGGCGGCTGCCGCCGTCACGTACGCGTCGTGCTCGGGGAGCGCCTCGTCGGCGGTCTCGCGCACCCAGCGCCAGCGCAGCGCCGCCAGCGCCTCGAGCTCGTGGTCCTCCGCCTCGCGCACCGCGTCGTCCATGGGCCAAACCTAGGCGGTTGAGGCTCAACCAGAGGTTGAGATACACGCCGTCGCGACCTCCCGGCGATGTCGCCGGAGGTTCTTAGACTCGGAGCCGTGAGCACGCGCAACGAGACCCTGGACGGCATGGAGGCACCTTCGGTCGGGCCCACGGGCCGACCCGAGCGCGACTTCCCGAGCCCTGCGCCGCTGAAGAGCCACGGCCCCGCCCGCATCGTCACGATGTGCAACCAGAAGGGCGGCGTCGGCAAGACGACGACGACCATCAACCTGGGCGCCACCGTCGCCGAGTACGGCCGCCGCGTGCTGGCGGTCGACTTCGACCCGCAGGGCGCGCTGAGCGCCGGGCTGGGCGTCGACAACCACGAGGCGCTCACGATCTACGACCTGCTGCTGAACCCGCGCCTCGATCCGAAGGAGGCGATCCAGCAGACGACCGTCGAGGGCCTCGACGTGATCGCCGCCAACATCGACCTCTCGGCCGCCGAGGTGCACCTCGTCAACGAGGTCGCGCGCGAGCAGATCCTGGCGCGCGTGCTGCGCAAGGTCGCCGACGACTACGACCTGATCCTCATCGACTGCCAGCCCTCGCTCGGCCTGCTCACCGTGAACGCGCTCACCGCCGCGCACGGCGTGCTGATCCCGCTCGAGAGCGAGTACTTCGCGCTCCGCGGCGTCGCGCTGCTGAAGGAGACCATCGAGAAGGTGCAGGACCGCCTGAACCCGGCGCTCGAGCTCGACGGCATCCTCGTCACCATGTTCGACGCCCGCACCCTGCACGCCCGCGAGGTCATGGAGCGCGTCGTCGACACCTTCGGCGACACGGTGCTCGAGACCGTCGTGCGCCGCACGGTGAAGTTCCCGGACGCATCCGTCGCGGGCATCCCCGTGACGCAGTTCGCACCCGAGCACGCAGCTTCCGAGACGTACCGCAAGCTCGCCCGCGAGCTGATCTCCCGCGGCGCGATCGCCTGACGGCGGCGTGCTCCACCGACACCGTGCCGTCGCCTGACGCGGAGGTCGCCGAGCCCGGCGGCTTCCGGCTCGCGCTCGACAACTTCGACGGGCCCTTCGACCTGCTGCTGACCCTCATCGGCAACCGTTCGATGGACGTCACCGAGATCCTGCTCGGACGGGTGACGGATGAGTTCATCGCCTATGTGCGCACGCTCGACACCCATGAGGAGCTCGAGCAGGCGAGCGAGTTCATCGTCGTCGCCGCCACGCTGCTCGACCTGAAGATCGCGTCGCTGCTGCCCGCCGGCGACGTCGTCGACAGCGAGGACGTCGCGCTGCTCGAGGCTCGCGACCTGCTCTTCGCACGGCTGCTGCAGTACCGCGCGTTCAAGCAGGCGGCGGCGTGGGTCGATGAGCGCATCGGCGTCGAGTCGAGCAGGCACGCGCGCTCGGTGCGGCTCGAGGACCGGTTCCGGCAGCGCACGCCGGAGCTGAGGTGGACGCTGTCGGCCGACGACTTCGCCGCGCTCGCGCTGCTCGCGCTCACGCCCCGCGAGCTGCCGACCGTGGGCCTGGCGCACCTGCACGCGCCGCTCGTCTCGATCCGCGAGCAGGCCGCGCACATCGTCTCGATGCTGCGGCAGCGGGGCACGACCACGTTCCGCGCGCTGATCGCCGGCGAGGCGACGCGCGGCGTCATCGTCGCGCGGTTCCTCGCCGTGCTCGAGCTCTACCGCCACGCCGCCATCAGCTTCGAGCAGCTCGAGCCGCTCGGCGAGCTGTCGATCAGCTGGACCGGCCACGACTTCCGCGACGAGGACCTCGTCGCGCTGGGGGCAGACTATGACCATGCCTGACACCGCCGAGCAGACCGCCGACTCGCGCGCCGGGCGCGACGCGCCGGCGGCCGAGCCGGCCACCTCGGCGGCGTCCGCGCGCCCGCTCGAGCGCCGCATCGAGGCGATCCTGATGGTCGCCGACGAGCCGCAGGGCGCCGTGCACCTCGCGACCGCGCTGCAGGCTCCGGTGAAGCAGGTGAAGGCCGCCATCGAGGCGCTCCGCCGCGACTACGACGGCGAGCCGGTCGGCGACCGCCCGGCCGGCCCGGAGCGGGGCTTCGAGCTGCGCGAGGTCGGTGGCGGCTGGCGCATCTACGTGCGCGCCGCCTACGACGACGACGCCGCCGACTTCGTGCTCACGCAGACGCCCTCGAAGCTGTCGCAGGCGGCGCTCGAGACGCTCGCGGTGATCGCCTACAAGCAGCCCATCACGCGCGGCGCGGTCGCGGCCATCCGCGCCGTCAACGTCGACTCGGTGGTGCGCACGCTGCTGGGCCGCGGGCTGATCCGCGAGGCCTTCGCCGACAGCGAGACCGGCGCCATCCACTACGAGACGACCGAGCTGCTGCTGACGCAGCTGGGCCTCAACTCGCTCGACGAGCTCCCGCCGATCTCGCCGCTGCTGCCCGACGGCGAAGAGGAGCTGACGCTGTGAACGACGCACGCACCCGGGGCGAGAGCCTTGACGGCGAGAGCCTTCCCTCCGCAGAGGGAGAGCGCCTGCAGAAGGTCCTCGCCGCAGCAGGCGTCGCGAGCCGCCGCGTCGTCGAGGACATGATCGTCGCCGGCCGCATCACGGTCGACGGCCACGTCGTGACCGAGCTGGGCTCACGCATCCGCCCCGATGCGCGCGTGACGGTCGACGGCACCGCCGTGCAGCTCGACGTCTCGAAGCGCTACCTGATGCTCAACAAGCCCACCGGCGTGGTCTCGACCATGGCCGACGAGCAGGGCCGGCCCGACCTGCGCGAGTTCACCGACCAGATCGAGGAGCGCGTCTACAACGTCGGCCGCCTCGACGCCGAGACCAGCGGCCTGCTGCTGCTCACGAACGACGGCGAGGTGGCGCACGTGCTCGCCCACCCCTCGTTCGGGGTCGAGAAGACCTACGTGGCCAAGGTGCGCGGCGAGGTCGACCAGCGCGTGATCCGGCAGCTGCTGCAGGGCTTCGAGCTCGAGGACGGCGAGATCCACGCCGACGCGGCGCGCATCGTCGGCAGCCCCTCGCGCGGCTTCTCGATGGTCGAGCTGACGCTCCACTCGGGCCGCAACCGCATCGTGCGCCGCATGCTCGACCACGTCGGGCACCCGGTCGTCGACCTGGTGCGGCGCTCCTTCGGCCCGCTGCACCTGGGCACCCTGCGGTCGGGGCACGTGCGCGAACTCACTACCATGGAACGCGGCGCCATCCTCACTCTCGCGAGGTCGGCGCCGTAACCAAGGAGCCTTTCGTGACCCACCGACTGCGCGGCCCTGTGCGCATCGTCGGCACCGGCCTGCTCGGCACCTCCATCGGCCTCGGGCTCGCCGCCCGCGGCGTCGAGGTGCAGCTGAGCGACGCCTCGCCGACCGCCATGGCGCTCGCCGCCGACTACGGCGCGGGGCGGGCGGCCGCCGAGGGCGATGCCCCGGAGCTGATCGTCGTCGCCGTGCCGCCCGACGTCACGGCGCAGGTCGTGGCCGCAGAGCTCGCGGCGTTCCCGGATGCGGTGGTCACCGACGTCGCGTCGGTCAAGGCCGTGCCGCTCGCGCAGCTGCGGCAGCTCGGCGCCGACATCAGCCGCTACCTCGGCTCGCACCCGATGGCCGGCAGGGAGCGCTCCGGGGCGCTCGCAGGATCCGGCGACCTCTTCGTCGGACGCCCCTGGGTGATCGCCGGCCACGACGCGATCTCCTACGAGCGCGGCAGCCTCGTCGACGACCTCATCCTCGACCTGGGTGCCGTGCCGATCGAGTCGACGCCCGAAGAGCACGACCGTGCGGTCGCGATCGTCAGCCACCTGCCGCAGCTCGTCTCGTCGCTGATGGCGGCTCGCCTCGTCGACGCGCCCGACGAGGCGCTGCGCCTCGCCGGCGGCGGCGTGCGCGACGTCACCCGCATCGCCGCCTCCGATCCCGCGCTCTGGATCCAGATCCTGGGCGCCAACGCCCCGGCCGTGGTCGAGCAGCTGCGCGCCCTCCAGGCCGATCTCGCGACGCTCGTCGGCGCGCTCGACGACGTGGACGCATCCGGGAGCCGGAAGACGGTGGCGGATGCGCTGCGTGCCGGCAACGAGGGCGTCGCACGGCTGCCGGGCAAGCACGGCACGCACACGCGCTTCACGCGTGTGCAGGTGCGGGTCGACGACCGGCCCGGACAGCTCGCCCGCCTGCTGGTCGACATCGGCGACGCGGGCGTGAACCTCGAGGACGTGCGGCTCGACCACGCCGAGGGCGCCCAGTTCGGCGTCGCCGAGATCACCGTGCTCCCCGAGTCGGTGGTGCACCTGCACGACGCGCTCGAGGCGCTCGGCTGGCAGGTGGTGGCATGAGCGGCATGGCGTCGGCCACCGTCATCGCCATCGACGGCCCCGCGGGCAGCGGCAAGTCGTCGGTGGCTCGTGCCGTCGCGCGCGCGCTCGGCTTCCAGTTCCTCGACACCGGCGCCGCCTACCGGGCGCTGACGTGGCTGATCCTCGAGCGCGGCGGCGACACCGACGACGAGCAGACGGTCGTCGGCAGCCTCGGCGCGCTCGACTCGCTCGAGCTGACCGTCGACGCCGCCGGGCAGCGCGTCGTCATCGAGGGCCACGACGTGACCGAGGCGATCCGCACCGAGCGCATCTCGGGCGCCGTCTCGGGGGTCGCCCGCACGATCGCCGCGCGCGAAGCCGTCAACGTGCGCTTCCGCGACATCATCGCCCATGCCGCCCCCGGCATCGTCGCGGAGGGCCGCGACATCACGACCGTCGTCGCGCCCGACGCCGACGTGCGCGTGCTGCTGACCGCCGACGAGGCGGTCCGCATCCGCCGCCGCTTCGGCGACGTCGGCGGCGACCAGCACCAGGTGGGTGCGAGCCTCGCAGCTCGCGACGCCTCCGATTCCCGAGTGGTCGACTTCCTGAACGCCGCAGACGGCGTCAGCGTCGTCGACTCCACCCATCTGACCTTCGACGAGACGGTCGACGCGATCGTCCGCCTCGCGACCGAGGAGAGCCATGACTGACCAGAACCCGAACGAGACGTTCGACGACGACTTCGACCCGGATGCCGCGGTGCCGGTCGACGCCGAGAGCGACGGCTTCGAGACCGACGAGGCGCGCGTCACGGCGCTGCGCGCCGGGCTCTCCGACTACGAGCTCGACGAGGAGGACGCGGCCCTGCTCGAGCTCGCCGCGGCGGGCCCCGATGGCATCCAGATCCTGCCGGCGCTGCCGGTGCTGGCGATCGTCGGCCGCCCGAACGTCGGCAAGTCGGCGCTCGTGAACCGCATCCTGGGCCGCCGCGAAGCGGTCGTCGAGGACACGCCGGGCGTCACGCGCGACCGCGTCTCCTACAAGGCCGAGTGGAACGGGCGCCGGTTCACGGTCGTCGACACCGGCGGCTGGGAGCCCGATGCGCGCGGCATCGACCGCTCGGTGGCGCTGCAGGCCGAGGTGGCGGTGGATCTGGCGGATGCGGTGCTGTTCGTCGTCGACGTCAACGTCGGCCCGACCTCGACCGACGAGCACGTCGTGCGGATGCTGCGGTCGTCGAACCGCCCGGTGATCCTGGTCGCGAACAAGTCCGACGACTCGCGCCGCGACATGGAGGCCGCGTCGCTCTGGAGCCTCGGGCTCGGCGAGCCGCTGCCCGTCTCGGCCGTGCACGGCCGAGGCGTCGCCGACATGCTCGACGTCGCCATGAAGGCGCTGCCCGAGATCTCCGCGGTCGCGAAGGAGGAGCTCGGCGGACCCCGCCGCGTCGCCCTGCTGGGCCGCCCGAACGTCGGCAAGTCGAGCCTGCTGAACAAGGCGGCGGGGGAGGAGCGGGTCGTCGTCAACGAGATGGCCGGCACGACCCGCGACCCGGTCGACGAGCAGATCGAGCTCGGCGGGCGCGTCTGGCGGTTCGTCGACACCGCCGGCATCCGCCGCCGTGTGCACCTGCAGCAGGGCGCCGACTTCTACGCGACGCTGCGCACGCAGGCGGCGCTCGAGAAGGCCGAGGTCGCGGTCGTGCTCATCGACGTCACCGAGCCGGTCTCGGAGCAGGACGTGCGCATCATCGACCTCGTGCTCGAGTCGGGCCGCGCGCTCGTGCTGGCGTTCAACAAGTGGGATCAGCTCGACGACGAGCGCCGCCGCTACCTCGAGCGGGAGATCGAGAAGGATCTCGCGCACGTCGCCTGGGCGCCGCGAGTCAACATCTCGGCGCGCACCGGCCGCCACCTCGAGAAGCTCGTGCCGGCGCTCGAGCTCGCGCTCGACTCGTGGGACACGCGCGTGCCGACCGGCAAGCTGAACGCGTTCATCGCCGAGATCGTCGCCGCCCACCCGCACCCACTGCGGGGCGGCAAGCAGCCGCGCATCCTGTTCGCGACCCAGGCGACGACGCGTCCGCCGACCTTCGTGCTGTTCACGACCGGGTTCCTCGACCCGGGCTACCGACGCTTCATCGAGCGTCGTCTGCGCGAGGACTACGGCTTCGAGGGCTCGCCCATCCAGGTCAACATGCGAGTGCGCGAAAAGAGAGAGCGCCGATAGGCGCTCTCGCGAAGGTCCTTTCGGACCTTCGCCGCGCACTCGCCGAGGCCGTCTCGGCCGAGGAGAGGGAAAAGAGGGAGCGCCGGTAGGCGCTCTCGCGAAGACCCTTCCGAGGCCGTCTCGGCCGACGGCGGGAAGAGGGAGCGCCGGTAGGCGCTGGCCGGGCAGCAACTTCGTCTACTAGGAAAGTCTCGTGAGCCTATGCGGCCACGGGGGTCCTTCACCTTCGGGCCAGCGTCGCCCGCCATGTCGATGACGCGCTGCATGTGGGCGGCCAGCAGCGCACGGCGTTCGCCCTCCATGCGCGCCGACTGCGTCTCGATCGCCCGCAGGCGCGCCACGAACTCGGTGTCCTGGCGCAGCCGCTCCTCGAGCTCCGACTCCGGCACCCGCGGCAGCGGCGGCAGCTGCGCACCCGCCGCGACCTCCTCGTCGGTCATCGCCAGGATCCGACGGGTCAGCTCGGCATCGAAGTCGTCGAGCGAGGCCTGCAGCTCATCGGCCGACTGCCCGAACGGATCGACCGNACCCGCCGCGACCTCCTCGTCGGTCATCGCCAGGATCCGACGGGTCAGCTCGGCATCGAAGTCGTCGAGCGAGGCCTGCAGCTCATCGGCCGACTGCCCGAACGGATCGACCGCGCCAGCACGGATCGCGGCGATGTACTCCTCGCCATCGAGCCCGAAACCGTCCATGCAGGCATCACATCATGGGCCACTGACATGGAAAGAAGGCTGTGGAGAACCGGTGCGGCAGGGGCCTCGATACGCGCGCGCCAGAGGCGCGAGCTACTCGACCAGCGGGGGAGGCTCCGCGACCAACGGACTGTCCTCGGCGGTGCCGCTAGAACGTCTGCGTCACCAGCAGCACCATGGCGACGAGCGTCAGCGCCGCGCCGCCGACGATCAGCGGCCGGAACCGGCGCGCCATCGTGCGCGGCGGCCGGTCGTCGTCGAAGCGCTCGAAGTACGGGTCCAGCTCGGCCGGAATGCGGTCCTGCTCGTCGCGCTGCTCCTGCATGGAGCCAGTGTCTCACCTCGCGCAGCGACGCTCTTGGGACCGCAGCTTCGCGACTGCCGACTCGACTGGCGGCTCCGACTGGGGCTCAGGCGCTCGCGCCGTAGTCGGGCAGCTCCTGCAGCGTCCAGCGGTTGCCGTCGGGATCGGCGAAGCCCACGAACCTGCCCCAGGCCTGCTCGTCGACCTCGCTCGCCTCGATGCCCGCCGCCAGCAGCGCGGCACGCGTCGCGTCGGCGTCGTCGATGACCACCTGCACGTTGCGCATGCTGCCGGGCTCGTCCTCCGAGATGCCCTCGCCGAAGGCGATCGAGCAGGCGGAGCCGGGAGGCGTGATCTGCACGAAGCGCAGCCCCGGCTGCACCGTGGTGTCGTGGTCGACGTGCCAGCCCAGCCGCTGCTCGTAGAACGCCTTCGCCCGGTCGGTGTCGGTCACCGGCACGAAGATCAGCTCGATGCGGTAGTCCACGGGTTCCCTCCGATCGCATGGTGCGGTCATCGTCGCCCGCGCCATGCGTGACGCTACGCCGGGCCGCCCACAGGGGGAAGAGACGACGGATGCCGTCCCGGGCAGTCCGGGACGGCATCCGTCATGTGACGTGCTCCCGAGGCGGCCCTCCGGACCTGCTCGATCAGCGGGGCGTTGGCGGATCGTCCTCGTCGCGCCGGATCTTCGGAAGCGTCGTGGTCGACAGCCGGCCGCGGTCGACCTCGGGGTGCGGCTCGTGCTGCTCGATCTCCTCGTCGATCGCGGCGATCGTCGTCGTCTCGACCGCAGGCAGCGATGCCTCGTAGCGCGCGCGCCGACGCTTCAGCCACAGCGCGGCAGCGATGATCAGCGCCATCGCGACGTACGCGACGATCGCGAAGGGGCTGTGCACCAGGTAGGCAGGGTCGCCCTGGCCGATCTGCATCGCCTTGCGTAGCTGCTCCTCGGCCATCGGTCCGAGGATGGCGCCGACCACCAGCGGTGCGATCGGGAATCCCAGCCGGCGCATGAAGAAGCCGATCAGCCCGAGCACCAGCAGCACGCCCACGTCGAACACCGTGAAGTTCGCCGCGTACGCGCCGAGACCGGCGAAGACGAGGATGCCGGCATACAGGTAGGGGCGCGGGATCTGCAGGAGCTTCACCCAGATGCCCACGAGCGGCAGGTTGAGCACCAGCAGCAGCACGTTGCCGATGTAGAGGCTCGCGATGAGCGCCCACACCAGCTGCGGCTGCGACTCGAACAGCCGCGGGCCGGGCTGGATGCCGTAGCCCTGGAAGGCGTACAGCATGATCGCGGCCGTCGCCGTGGTCGGGATGCCGAGCGTCAGCAGCGGCACGAGCACGCCGGCGGCGGCGGCGTTGTTGGCCGATTCGGGGCCGGCGACCCCCTCGATGGCGCCCTTGCCGAACTGCTTGCGGTACTCGGGCTTGGCGAGGCTGCGCTCGGTCGCGTACGACAGGAAGGTCGCGACGTCGGCGCCGCCCGCAGGGATCGAGCCGATCGGGAACCCGATGAACGAGCCGCGCAGCCAGGGCTTCCACGAACGTGCCCAGTCGGAGCGGCGCATCCAGGTGCGCCAGCCGCGGGTGATGGGGATGATCGGCAGCTCGCCGCCGCGCAGGCGCGAGCCGACGTAGAGCGCCTCGCCGAGCGCGAAGAGGCCGACGGCGACCAGCACCACGTCGATGCCGTCGCCCAGCTGCGGGATGCCGAGCGTGAAGCGCGACTGGCCGGTCAGCGTGTCGACGCCGATGAGCCCGACGAACAGTCCGAGCGAGAGCGAGACCATGCCGCGCCACATGCTGTCGCCCAGCAGCGCGCCGACCGTCAGGAAGGCGATCACCATGAGGGCGAAGTAGTCGGATGGGCCGAGGCTCACGGCGAAGCGGGCGACGGTGGGTGCCAGGAGCGTGAGCAGGACCGTGGCGATCGTGCCGGCGACGAACGAGCCGATGGCCGCGGTCGCGAGCGCGGCGGCGCCGCGGCCGGCGCGCGCCATCTTGTTGCCCTCGAGGGCGGTGACGATCGACGCTGACTCGCCGGGCGTGTTGAGCAGGATCGACGTCGTCGAGCCGCCGTACATGCCGCCGTAGTAGATGCCGGCGAAGACGATGAACGCCGCGGTCGGCTCGAGCACGTAGGTGATCGGCAGCAGCAGCGCGACCGTCATCGCCGGGCCGATGCCCGGCAGCACGCCCACGGCGGTGCCGAGCAGCACGCCGAGCAGGGCGTAGAGCAGGTAGACGGGCTGCAGGGCGGTCGCGAAGCCCTCGAGCAGCAGGGACCAGGTGTCCATCAGAGGCCGATCCAGGAGGTGAGGGTGCCGGTCGCCGGCAGCGACAGGCCGAGCAGGGTGCCGAAGACGAGCTGCGTGATGACGCCCATCGCGAGCGCGATGAGCACGGCCGCCCACCAGCGCTTCGCGCCGAGGGCGAGGGAGGCGCCGGTGAAGAGCACCGCGACGCCGAGCGGCCAGCCGAGGAAGGGGATCGTGACCATTAGCGAGAGGAAGCTCACGGCGAGGATGCCGACGGCGACCCAGGAGGTGCCGTGCTCGAGGTCGATGTCCTCGCCCGCCTCGGCGTGGCCGAAGCGGCCGCGCAGCTGCCCGATGAGCACGACGACGGCGCTGAGCAGCATGAGCCCGCCGACGGCGTACGGCACGACGCGCGCGCCGAGCGTGTTGGTCGAGCCGGGAGGCTCGCGGATGGTGGTCGTCGCGATCAGCACGGCGATCGAGAGCACGATGATGAGTCCGACGAAGACCATCGCCTCGATGCGGGTGGATCGCGACGCCGCCGGCGCACCCTGCGGGGCGCCGGCGGACGTCGCCGCAGTCATTCGATCAGGCCGATGGTGCGCAGCGTCTCCGTCGTGAGGGTGATCTCCTCGGCGAGGAACGCGTCGAAGTCGTCGCCGGGCACGAACGCATCCGTCCATCCCTTCGCCGCGAGCGCCTCGGCCCAGGCCTCGGTGCCCTGCAGCTCGGTCACCAGGTCGATGAGCGCCTGTCGCTCGCCGTCGGAGATGCCGCCGGGAGCGATGACCCCGCGCCAGTTGGTGAGCTCGATGTCGATGCCCTCGTCCTGGATCGTCGGCACGTCGGGCAGCGCCTCAGCGGGCTCGGCGCCCGAGACGGCGAGCGCGCGCAGGTCGCCCGACAGCACCGACTCCGAGAACTCGCCGACGCCGGAGATGCCCGCCTGCACGGTGTTGCCGAGCAGGAGCGTGAGCGCCTCGCCGCCGCCGGAGTTGGCGATGTAGTTGAGCGTGCCGGGCACCTCGTCCGGCGTCACGCCGGCCTCGGTGAGCAGCAGGCCGGCGAGGATGTGGTCGATGCCACCTGCCGAGCCGCCGGTGACGGCGACGCCCTGACCCTCGGCCACGATCGCGTCGACGAGATCCTGCAGGGTCTCGTAGGGGGAATCGGCGGGAACGACGATGACGAGCGGCTCCTCGGTGAGCTTCGCGATCGGGGTCATCTCCTCGATGCGCACGTCAGAGGCGTTCGTCTCGACCGCGCCGACCATGACCGAGCCCATGACCATGAGGGTGTTCGCGTCGGTCTCGGTCGCGAGGTTCGCGAGGCCGACGGTGCCGCCGGCTCCGCCGATGTTCGACACGGGCGCCGAGCTGACGATGCTGTCCTCGGTGAGCACGCGGCCGATCTCGCGCGCCGTCTGGTCCCATCCGCCGCCCGGGTCGGCCGGGGCGATGACCTTGACGGCGGTGATGGCGGCCGCCTCGCCCTCGGGGGCGGCTGAGCCGCTCGGCGTGCCCGTCGACGAGCACGCCGCGAGCGCGAGCGCTGCGGCTCCCGCCAGGCCGACACGGATGCTGCTGCTGATGCGCTTGCTGCGCGCGGTGCTGGGGTGCATGGATCGCACGTCTCCTCCTTGAGCGCTCGGCGCCGTGCCGAGTCGCGATCTGGTGCCGACGGTATTGGGGGCGGATGCGCGGGGTCGGGTTGTGGTCGAAAGGGAGCCTTTCGGTCGTTTCGGTCTTCGTGGGCAGGCGCCGCCCGTGCGATCCCGGCCTACGATGGCCGCTGTGAGACGGGCGATGACGCTGCGCACCCAGCTGGTGCTGCTGCAGAGCGCCATCATGCTGGTGGTGATCGTCGGATCGGGGATCGCGGCCGCCTGGCTGCAGGAGCGATCCCTGCGCGACGCCTACCTCGACCGCATGATCGGTGTCGCCTACTCCGTCGCGCAGCTGCCGACGGTGGTCGCCGCGTTCGAGGATCCGGACCCCGCCGCGGTCATCCAGCCGATCGCCGAGACGGTGAGGGAGGCATCCGACGTCACCTATGTGGTGGTGACGGATGTCGCAGGGATCCGCTTCTCGCACCCGAACCCCGAGCGCATCGGCGAGCTCGCCTCGACCGAGCCCGACGCGGCGGTGACGGGTGAGCTGTTCGTCGGCACGCAGACCGGCACGCTGGGCATCTCCTGGCGGGCGAAGGTGCCGGTGTTCGGCGCCGACGGCGAGATCCTCGGCCAGGTGTCGGTGGGCATCCTCGAGTCGGAGCTGCACGAGGACTGGCTGGAGGGCATCTGGATCCTCGGGCTCTGCCTCGCGGTCGCGGCGGTCGTGGGCGTCGTGCTCGCGAGCTGGGCGGCCGCGCACGTGCGGCGGCGCATCTACGGGCTCGAGCCCGAGGAGATCAAGTCGATGCTCGAGACGCGCAACGCCACCCTGCACGGCATCGGCGAGGGGCTCGTGGTGCTCGACGAGCGCGGCGCCATCGTGCTCTGCAACGACGCCGGCCTGCGGCTGCTCGGCCGGGAGCGCGGTGTCGACCTCACCGGCGTGCCCATCGGCGACGTGCTCGACGCCGACCTCGCGCCGCTGCTCGAGGACGCCGGAGAGCAGCAGCTCGTGCTCGCCGGGGAGCGGGTGCTCGTCGCTCGCGCCGACACCGTCGTGGTCGACGGGCGCAGCGTCGGCACCGTGCTGATCCTGCGCGACCGCACCGAGCTCGACGCCGCGCTGCGCGATCTCGCGGGCGCCCAGGGCATGACCGAGACGCTCCGTGCGCAGCAGCACGAGTTCGCCAACACCCTGCACACCCTCGGCGGGCTGCTCGAGCTGGGCGAGCGAGACGCCGCGATGGCGGTGATCGAGCGGGCCGGGGCGGGCGGGGCGCTGTCGTCGCTCGAGCCGACGCGCGGGGTGCTCGACCTGGAGGTGTCGGCGCTGCTGCTCGCGAAGCGGGCGCAGGCGCGGGAGGCGGGCGTCGAGCTGGTCGTGCGCCCTGAGTCGACGCTCGGCGTCGCCGATCCGGAGGTCGGCGCTGGCGACTGGGTGACGGTGCTCGGCAACCTGATCGACAATGCGCTGGATGCCTCCACGGGCGGCCGCGTCGAAGTCGCGATCGACGACGCGGTCACCTCGGAGGGCCGGGTCGTCACGATCGTCGTCGACGACGACGGGCCGGGTGTGCCGCCGGAGCGCCGCGGCGCGATCTTCGATGCGGAGGTGTCGACCAAGGCGCACCCCGCCGGGCTCGCGCGCGGCTACGGGCTGACGCTCGTGCGCCGCGTCGCGGAGCGGCTGGGCGGCACGGCGTCGGTCGAGGCGTCGCCGCTGGGCGGCGCGCGCTTCGTCGCGCGGCTGCCGGCGGCATCCGAGGTGCTGGCATGAGGCCGCTGCGGGCGCTGATCGTCGAGGACGACAAGGCTGTCGCTCTGGTGACGCGAGCCTTCGTCGAGCGGCACGGCGCCTTCGTGGTCGCGGGCGAGGCCGCCACCGGCAGGGCCGCGCTCGAGGCGCTCGACCTGATCCGCCCCGACCTGGTGCTGCTCGACGTGCACCTGCCCGACGCCTCCGGCATCGAGGTGCTGCGCATCGCGCGGGCGCGCGGCTTCGCGGGCGAGGTGGTGGCGGTCACCGCCGCGCGCGACCTCGAGACGGTGCGTGCAGCCCGGGCGTTCGGCGTGCGCCACTACCTGGTGAAGCCGTTCGGCATGGAGGCGATGCGCGAACGGCTCGAGGCGATCCGCGCCGAGATCGTGAGCGCGACGTCGCTGGCGACGCAGCCGCTCGACCAGCGCGCCGTCGACGCCATGCTGCGGCCGGGCGACGCCCAGCGCGCGACCTCGCAGGGCTCGCCGCTCACGCTCGACCGCGTCGCCGCGCTGCTCGACGGGGTCGAGGAGACCTGCAGCGCCACCGAGGTGGCGGAGGCGCTGGGCATGTCGCGCGTGAGCGCCCGCCGCTACCTCGAGCGGCTCGTGATCGAGGGCCGCGCAGCCGTGGCGCCCCGCTACGGCGGCACGGGCAGGCCGGAGCTGCGCTACAGCGCCCGCCGCTGACGGCTCCGCACGCAGCGGGCGCTCGGCACTCCGGGGGACGCTCGGTCTACGATGCGGCTCATGTGGGCATCACGGTCGGCGAGCGGCAGGGCGGTGCGCCTCGGGGCGCTCGCGATGTCTGCGTCGCTGCTGGCGGGCTGCGCGCTGATCGAGGCGATCCCCGCCGATCCCGACGGCACCCTCGAGACCGTCTCGGGCAGCGTGCTCGAGGTGGGCGTCTCGCCGAACCCGCCCTTCACCGACGTCAGCGGCGATGCGCCCGAGGGCACCGAGGTGACGCTGGTCGAGTCGTTCGCCGCCTCGATCGACGCAGAGATCTCCTGGACGGTCGCCGGCGAGGAGGAGCTGGTGCAGCAGCTCACGAACGGCGAGCTCGACCTGGTGATCGGCGGCATCACCGACCAGACGCCCTGGGTCACGCACGCGGCTCCGACGCGCGCCTATGCCGACACGGAGGAGGCCGACGGCTCGACCACGAAGCTCGTCATGCTCACGCCCATGGGCGAGAACGCCTTCCTCGCGGCGCTCGAGCGGCACCTCGACGAGGTGTCGCCGTGAGCCGCACCCTCGGCCGCATCGGCCGCACCGAGCTGCCGCCCGAGCAGGCCCACGCGCTGCGCAAGGCCAAGCGCGTGGAGTGGCTGAGCCTCGGCTACGCGGCGATCGCGATCACCCTCGTCGGCCTCGTGATGGGCGGCTCGCAGGCGATGCGCACCGCCTGGATCGAGGACATGCTCTCGACCGTCCCGCAGTTCGCGTTCCTCATCGCCCTCACGGTGATCCGCCGCCCGCCGGACCCGAAGCATCCGTACGGGTATCACCGCGCCATGGGCGTGGGGCACCTGGTCGCCGGCGTGGCGCTGCTCGCGGTCGGCGGCACGCTGGCCTTCGACGCGGTCGCCGGGCTGATCGCCGTGGAGCACCCCTCGATCGGCACGGTGCAGCTGTTCGGCACGACGATCTGGCTCGGCTGGCTGATGGTCGGCACGATCGTGCTGATCTCGGCGCCGCCCGTGATCCTCGGCATCGTGAAGATGCGGCTCGCGAAGCAGCTGCACAGCAAGCTGCTCTACGCCGACGCCGACATGATGCGCGCCGACTGGACGACCCACATCGGCTCGATCGTCGGCGTGCTCGGCGTGGGCATCGGCATCTGGTGGCTCGACAGCGCCGCGGCGCTCTTCATCTCGGTCGGCATCCTCTGGGACGGCGTGAAGAACACGCGCGCATCGGTGCTCGACCTCATGGACATGCGCGCCACGACGGTCGACCAGTCGGAACGCGAGCCGCTCATCCGCCGGATCGACGAGACGCTGCAGCGGCTGCCCTGGGTGGCGGATGCGGCCAGTCGCGTGCGCGACGAGGGTCACGTCTTCCACGTGGAGGCGTACGTGGTGCCGAAGCGGTCGAAGGTGCGGGTGACCGACGTCGATGCCGCGGTCGAGGAGGTGGTCGCCCTCGACTGGAGGGTGCAGGACGTCTCGGTCGCCGTGCTCAGCGAGCTGCCGACGCCGGAGCGGGAGATCCCGCCGCGCTGATGCGCCGCGCAGATCCGTGCCGCGTCGCCCGTCAGTGCACCGGCGAGTTGAACAGCGTGCCGATGAAGTAGGTCGCGGCGAGCGCGATCACGCCGCCGATCAGCACCCGGAACATGCCCTTGCGCTTGCCGGAGCCGCCGATGCGTGCGGAGAGGAGCCCGGTGAGCACCAGCGCGACGACGGTCGCGACGACGATCGGCCACGGCATCCAGCCCGCAGGCGAGAAGAGGGCGGCCAGCAGCGGCACGAGCGAGCCGAGCGTGAAGGCGAGGGCGGAGGCGAGCGCCGCCGACCACGGATTGTTGAGGTCCTCCGGGTCGAGCTTGTACTCGACGTCGAGGTGCGCGCGCAGCGGGTCGGCCGCGGTCAGCTCGACGGCCACCTGGTGCGCGGTGTCGGGGGCGAGGCCGCGCAGCTCGTACATGTGGGCGAGCTGGTCGACCTGCTCGTCGGGCTGCGCGACCAGCAGGGCCTGCTCGCGGCGGATCGCCGCTCGCTCGCTGTCGCGCTGCGACGAGACCGAGACGTACTCGCCGACGCCCATCGAGAAGGCACCGGCGACCAGCGCCGCCACGCCCGCCGTGAGGATGCCCGCGAACGAGGTGCCCGCACCGGCGACGCCGACCATGAGCGCCGAGGTCGAGACGATGCCGTCGTTGGCCCCGAGCACACCGGCGCGCAGCCAGTTGAGCTTCGAGGTCATCGACTCGACCGGCGGCGGCAGGTCGGGACGGCGTTGCAGAGCGGGATCCATCGGGCTTCCTCCTGCCACCATCGTCGACCGTCCCGGAGGGCGCCGCAAGCAAGGCGAGGCTGTCGCGAAAGCGGCAAGAAAGCCGAATCTTCGGCGTTCGGGCGGCCGAAATCGAGAGGACGGCCATGCGCGT
Source organism: Agrococcus beijingensis (assembly GCF_030758955.1). NCBI lineage: Bacteria > Bacillati > Actinomycetota > Actinomycetes > Micrococcales > Microbacteriaceae > Agrococcus > Agrococcus beijingensis. The sequence continues at coordinate 2,752,316 of NZ_CP132360.1, forward strand.
CGGACTAGGCTTGGCGAGGCGAATCCCCCACCAACACACGGATTGGATCACGCGTGGATCTTTACGAGTACCAGGCAAGGGACCTGTTCGAGCAGCACGGCGTTCCCGTGCTGCGAGGCATCACCGCTGACACCCCCGAGCAGGCCGAGGCAGCAGCCACGGAGCTCGGCGGCGGTGTCGTCGTGGTGAAGGCACAGGTCAAGACCGGCGGACGAGGCAAGGCGGGCGGCGTGAAGCTCGCCAAGAGCCCCGCCGAGACGAAGGACGCGGCAGCGGCCATCCTCGGCCTCGACATCAAGGGGCACACCGTGCACCGCGTGATGGTCGCCGAGGGCGCAGCGATCAAGGAGGAGTACTACTTCTCGGTGCTGCTCGACCGCGCGAACCGCTCCTACCTGGCCATGTGCTCGTACGAGGGCGGCATGGAGATCGAGCAGCTGGCGGAGGAGCGCCCCGAAGCGCTCGCCAGGGTCGAGGTCGACCCGGCAGTCGGCATCGACGCCGCCAAGGCCGAGGAGATCGTGCGCGCCGCGAGCTTCCCCGACGAGCTCGTCGCGAAGATCGCCCCCGTGCTCGTGAAGCTCTACGACGTCTTCGTCAAGGAGGACGCCACCCTCGTCGAGGTGAACCCGCTCGTGCTCACCGAGGCCGGCGAGATCATCGCGCTCGACGGCAAGATCACCCTCGACGAGAACGCCGAGTTCCGCCAGGAGGGCCACGCGGCACTCGAGGACAAGGCGGCCGCCGACCCGCTCGAGGCGAAGGCCAAGGAGTCCGACCTCAACTACGTCAAGCTCGACGGCCAGGTGGGCATCATCGGCAACGGCGCTGGCCTCGTCATGTCGACGCTCGACGTCGTCGCCTACGCGGGCGAGCGCCACGGTGGTGTGAAGCCCGCGAACTTCCTCGACATCGGTGGCGGCGCATCCGCTCAGGTCATGGCCGCAGGCCTCGACGTCATCCTCAACGACACCGACGTCAAGAGCGTGTTCGTCAACGTCTTCGGCGGCATCACCGCCTGCGACGAGGTCGCCAACGGCATCGTCAAGGCGCTCGAGATCCTCGGTGACGAGGCCTCGAAGCCGCTGGTCGTGCGCCTCGACGGCAACAACGTCGAGGAGGGTCGCAAGATCCTCGCCGACGCCGCGCACCCGCTGGTGACGGTCGTGGACACGATGGACGAGGCTGCCGACAAGGCCGCCGAGCTGGCTGCGGCGTAAGGGAGCAAGACATGTCGATCTACCTCAACAAGGACACCAAGGTCATCGTCCAGGGCATCACCGGCGGCGAGGGCTCGAAGCACACCGCCCGCATGCTCGCGGCCGGCACCCAGGTCGTCGGCGGCGTGAACGCGCGCAAGGCCGGCACCACCGTCTCGCACGTCGCGCAGGACGGCTCGCAGGTCGAGCTGCCCGTCTTCGCCTCGGTCGCCGAGGCCATGGCCGAGACCGGCGCCGACGCGTCGATCGTCTTCGTGCCGCCGGCCTTCGCCAAGGACGCCGTCGTCGAGGCCGTCGATGCCGGCATCGAGCTGCTCGTGGTCATCACCGAGGGCATCCCCGTGCAGGACTCTGCCGAGTTCTGGGCGCACGCCAAGGCCAAGGGCACGACCCGCATCATCGGCCCGAACTGCCCCGGCATCATCACGCCGGGCGAGTCGCTCGTCGGCATCACGCCCGCGAACATCACCGGCAAGGGCCCCATCGGCCTCGTCTCGAAGTCGGGCACGCTGACCTACCAGATGATGTTCGAGCTGCGCGACATCGGCTTCTCGACCGCCATCGGCATCGGCGGCGACCCGATCATCGGCACCACGCACATCGACGCCCTCGAGGCGTTCGAGGCCGACCCCGAGACCAAGGCGATCGTCATGATCGGCGAGATCGGCGGCGACGCCGAGGAGCGCGCTGCCGACTACATCAAGGCGCACGTGACGAAGCCGGTCGTCGGCTACGTCGCCGGCTTCACGGCGCCCGAGGGCAAGACGATGGGCCACGCCGGCGCGATCGTCTCCGGCTCGTCGGGCACCGCCGAGGCCAAGAAGGTCGCCCTCGAGGCGGCCGGCGTCAAGGTCGGCAAGACGCCGTCCGAGACGGCCCGCCTCATGCGAGAGGTCATCGAGTCGCTCTGAGCTGACCGCACGTGACGCAGGGCCCCGGCTTCGGTCGGGGCCCTGCGTCGTCTCGCGACCATCTCGGGGCGTGCAGGCGCGAGGGCTAGGGTGGGCCCACCTGACGCGAGCGGAGGACGACATGAGCCATCACGACGACCACCAGCACGACCACGACGCCGGCGACGACGGCACGAAGAAGCCCGGCGGCCTCGGTGACGACGGCACCATCCCGAACGAGCCCGACGGGCTGGGCGCCACCACCACCGACGAGGAGTCGACCTTCGAGCCCGAGGAGGACGAGCAGGCCGACCCCGACCTGCCCTCCTGACGCACCCCGGGGCACGAGGCCTCGCGCGAGTGCCCGGTGCGGGTGCAGAGTGAGCGCATGACGATCCTCTGCGCGACCTGCGGCGTCGAGACCGCCGAGCCGCTGCCTGCCGAGACGTGTCGCATCTGCGAGGACGAGCGGCAGTGGGTGCCGCTGCACGGGCAGGTGTGGACGAGCGTCGAGGAGCAGGTCGCCGGCGGGATGCACATCGACATCGTCGAGCTCGAGCCGGACAGCTGGGCGCTCACCTCGGATCCCGCGGCCGGCATCGGGCAGCGCTCGATCCTCGTGCAGACCGAGCGCGGCAACCTGCTGTGGGATCCGCTCGGCACCATCACCGACGACGCCGTCGAGCAGGTGCGCGAGCTCGGCGGGCTGGCCTTCGTGGCCGCCTCGCATCCGCACATGTTCGGCGTGCAGTGCGCGTGGGCGGACGCGCTCGACGCGACCGTGCTCGTCAACCGGCGGGACGCATCCTGGGTCGTCCGACCCCACGACCGCATCAGGCTGTGGGACGGCGAGGTCGACCTGCTGCCGGGGGTGCGGCTGATCCGCTTCGGCGGGCACTTCCCGGGCGCGGCGGTGGCGCTGTGGGAGCGGGGGAGCGACGGCGAGGGCTCGCTGCTCGCCGGCGACACGATGCAGCCGAAGCCCGACCGCGAGAGCGTCGGCTTCATGCGCTCGTACCCCAACAACATCCCGCTGTCGGCGGGCGTGGTGCAGCGGCTGGCGAAGCAGGCCGCCGGGCTGCGGTTCCGGCGCGTGTACGGCAACATCGGCGGCCAGGTGATCGAGGACGGCCCGGCCGCGATCGCGCACAGCGCCCAGCGCCACATCGACTGGGTGACGGGCGTGCACGACGCGTTGACGTAGTCGGCGCTCGCTGGGGTGCCGCCCGGAGCATCTCGGTGGCACAGCAGCTCGGGCTGGATGCTGCAGCCGGGGTGGCGGAGCGAGCGAGAAGCTCCGGTCGTCCACAGGGGCAGCGCCGCCGCCGACGGCGGGCGCGGCCGACCTGGCACGGTGCGCGGCATGACCGCAGCCTTCGTCTCCGACGTGCGCACCACCGAGCAGCTGACCTGCGACGGCTGGAGCAAGTGGCAGATCGAGCGCGCCTTGCGCGACGGCTCCTTGGTGAGGGTGCGCCCGGGGTGGTTCGCGGAGCCCGGCGGAGCCGACGAGGCGGTCGTCGCCGCCGTGACGGCGGGCGGATGCGTCTCGTGCTTCAGCGCGCTGCGCATCCACGGCGTGTGGGTGCCCGAGCACAAGGAGCGGCATGTGCGGCTGGCGCCGCACCGGCGCACGCGGAAGGACCCGGGATGCCGCCCGTTCGGGAAGCGGGTCGCCGTGCTCGGCGCGGTCGACGGTCTCGAGGTGGCGTTCCGCTGCGTGCTTCGCTGCGGGAGCAGTGAGGAGATCGTCGTCGTGATCGACTCCATCCTGCAGCGCCGACTGGCGACCCCCGCGCAGGTCGAGAGCTGGATGCGCAGCGCTCCGGCTCGCATCCGTTCGCTGTTGGCGGTCGCCGACGCGAAGTCGGAGTCGGGCTCGGAGTCGATGGTGCGCTTCCGGCTGCGGTCGCTGCAGATCGCCACCCGCATCCAGGTGCGCGTGATGCAGGGCACCCGCGTCGACCTGCTCATCGGCGACCGGCTCATCATCGAGTGCGACAGCCGGGAGCACCACACCGATGAGCAGGCCTACGAGAGCGATCGCCGCAGGGACCGCAGACTCGTGGCACGCGGCTACATCGTGCTGCGGCTCTCGTATCGGCAGATCCACGACGAATGGCCCGACATCGAGCGCGACATCCTCGCCGTCATCCGCCGCGGTGGCCATCGCTGGCCGCGCCGCCGGAAGATGTCGGTCTGAGCACGGCTCGGCCGGGACTATCCCACCCGAGTGGCTCTGCCGTCGAGATCCTCCGGGGTGCTCGACGAAAGGCGCCGGACGGCGACGGCTGAGCACCCGGGATCCGCCGGCGGGAGCCGCTCCGGGAACGACGAAGGCCCGGCCGGAGCCGGGCCTTCGAGGCGCTGCGTCTACGGGCGCAGGTGCGCCAGGATCGCGTTCAGCGACGCGCTCGGGCGCATCGCGGCATCCGCCAGCTCGTTGTCGATGCGGTAGTAGCCGCCCAGCTCGACCGGGCTGCCCTGCACGTCGAGCAGCTCGCGCTCGATCGTCTCGGTCTGCGCGACCAGCTGCTCGGCGACGGGCCCGAAGGTCTGCGCCAGGTCGGCGTCGTCGGTCTGCGCCGCGAGCTCCTCGGCCCAGTAGCGGGCGAGCCAGAAGTGGCTGCCGCGGTTGTCGATCTCGCCGACCTTGCGCGACGGCGACTTGTTCTCGTTCAGGAACGAGCCCGTCGCGGCGTCGAGCGTCTCGGCCAGCACGCCGGCGCGGGCGTTGCCGGTCGACTCCGACAGGTGGCGGAACGACTCGGCCAGCGCCATGAACTCGCCGAGCGAGTCCCAGCGCAGGTGGTTCTCCTCGACGAGCTGCTGCACATGCTTCGGGGCAGAGCCGCCGGCGCCCGTCTCGAACAGGCCGCCGCCGTTCAGCAGCGGCACCACCGACAGCATCTTGGCCGAGGTGCCCAGCTCGAGGATCGGGAACAGGTCGGTGTTGTAGTCGCGCAGCACGTTGCCGGTCACCGAGATGGTGTCCTCACCGCGGCGGATGCGCTCGATCGACAGCTTCGTCGCCTCGACGGGGCTGAGGATCGTGATCTGCAGGCCCTCGGTGTCGTGCCCCGCGAGCTCCTCCTCCACCTTCTTGATGAGCTCCGCGTCGTGGGCGCGCGCCTTGTCGAGCCAGAAGACCGCGGGGGTCGACGAGGCGCGGGCGCGCGTGACCGCGAGCTTCACCCAGTCGCGCACCGGCACGTCCTTCGTCTGGCAGGCGCGCCAGATGTCGCCGACCTCGACGTCGTGCGCCATGAGCACGTCGCCGGCGCCGTTCAGCACCTCGACGCGGCCGGCGCGCTCGATGCGGAACGTCTTGTCGTGCGAGCCGTACTCCTCGGCCTTCTGCGCCATCAGGCCGACGTTCGGCACCGAGCCCATGGTGGTCGGGTCGAAGGCGCCGTTGGCCTGGCAGTCCTCGATGACGACCTGGTAGATGCCGGCGTACGAGGAGTCGGGGATGACCGCGAGCGTGTCGGCCTCCTCGCCGTCGGGGCCCCACATGTGGCCCGACTGGCGGATCATCGCGGGCATGGATGCGTCGACGATGACGTCGGAGGGCACGTGCAGGTTCGTGATCCCGCGGTCGGAGTTGACCATGGCGAGTCGCGGGCCGTCGGCGATGCCGTCCTCGATCGCCTTGCGCACGCCGGCCGCGGTCGACTCGTCGAGCTCGGAGAGGCCGGAGAGGATCGAGGCGAGCCCGTTCTCGGGGGAGAGGCCGGCCTCGTCGAGCTGGGCGCCGTACTGCTCGAACACGGCGGGCAGGAACGCGCGCACGACGTGACCGAAGATGATCGGGTCGGAGACCTTCATCATCGTCGCCTTGAGGTGGGCGGAGAAGAGCACGTGCTCGTCGCGGGCGCGCTTGACCTGCTCGAGCAGGAACGCGTCGAGCGCCTTCGCCGACATGTAGGTGGCGTCGACGATCTCGCCGGCGAGCACCTTCAGGCCGTCCTTGAGCACGGTGGTCTCGCCGTCGGCGCCGACCAGGCGGATCTGCAGCACGTCGTCGGCGGGCAGCGTGACCGACTGCTCGTTGGCGCGGAAGTCGCCGGCGCTCATCGTCGCGACCGCGGTCTTCGAGTCGGCGGTCCAGGCGCCCATCGAGTGCGGGTGCTTGCGGGCGTACTCCTTCACCGAGCGCGGCGCGCGGCGGTCGGAGTTGCCCTCGCGGAGCACCGGGTTGACGGCGGATCCCTTGATGGCGTCGTAGCGGGCGCGCACCTCGCGGTCGTCATCGCTCTCGACCTCGTCGGGGTAGTCGGGCAGCGCGATGCCCTTGGCCTGCAGCTCCTCGACGGCCGCCTTCAGCTGCGGCACCGATGCCGAGATGTTCGGCAGCTTGATGATGTTGGCCTCGGGCGTCTTGGCGAGGTCGCCGAGCTCTGCCAGGGCGTCGGCCTCCTGCTGGTCGGCGGGCAGCCGGTCGGCGAAGGCGGCGACGATGCGGCCGGCCAGCGAGATGTCGCGGCGCTCGACCTCGACGTCGGCGGCGGCGGCGAACGCCTCGACGATCGGCAGGAGCGAATGCGTCGCGAGCATCGGCGCCTCGTCGGTGTACGTGTAGATGATCTTGGCCATGCGGCTCGAACCCCTCGCGGTCTCGGATGGACGGCGGCCGCGAGTGCGTGCGCGAACCGCGCCGTGCCTGCCTAACCTACCGCGAGCCCGCGCGTGCGCCGCGCGCCGGGGAGGTCGAGGGCGGATGCGTCGATAGGGTTCCAGCCGTGCGTCGCGTGTGGGCCGGGTTCGGCCAGGCAGTGGAGTCCGCCGCCATCGCGGTGGTCGGGCTCGTGCTGTGCGCCCTCGTGCTGCTGGCCGTCTGGGGCATCGACCAGGACTTCGCCGGCGACCCGCTGCTGCAGTGGCGGGTGGCGGTCGACGCCTGGATGCTCGGGCACGGCGTCGACCTGCGCGTCGAGCTGGGCAGCGATGCCGTGATCGCGCTCGGCCTCGAGGCCGCCAGCCGTCCCTTCGTGATCACGCTCGGGGCCTGGGGCATCGGCCTGCTCACCTTCTGGCTGCACTGGCGCTCCGGCAGCCGCGTCGCCGAGCTGCCCACGATCGACGCCGCCGTCGCGACGGTCTGCGGCGCCGTCGCCACCGGGCTCGTCGGCCTGCTGGCGGCCGTCAGCGCGCAGCACCCGAACGCATCCCCCGATCTCGTGCAGGCGTTCGCGCTCCCCGCGCTCGTCGCCCTGCTGGGCATGACGTCGGCGATCCTGCGCGTGCACGGCCACGCGTGGCTGCACCTGGCGGCGCGCGCGCTGACGGTCGAGTCGCGCTGGCTGCGCCCGATCCGCGCGGCGCTGCGCACCGGCCTCGGCGGCGCGGTCGCCGTGCTGGGCGTCGGCGGCCTGATCGTCGGGCTCGGCCTGCTCGTGCGCTTCACCGACGGGCTGCTGCTCATGGAGTCGCTCGAGGTCACGCACCTGGGCGTCGTCGTGCTGTTCCTGCTGCAGCTCGCGCTCGCGCCCGTCGCGGTCGTCTGGGCGGCGTCGTGGGCGATCGGCCCCGGCTTCATGCTCGGCGCCGGCTCGAGCGTCTCGCCGCTCGGCACCGACCTCGGGCCAGTGCCGGCGCTGCCGCTGCTCGCCGCCATCGACCCCGCCGCGGCGCCGTGGATGCTGATCGTCGTGGCGCTGCCGGTGCTCGCCGCGGTGGTCGTCGGCGCCTTCGCGCGGCAGACGATCCTGGCCGGCACGACCGACGAGCCCGTGCACTGGTGGGAGCTCGCGATCGCGGGCGTCGGCGGCGGCGTGCTGGCCGGTGCGCTGCTGGGCGTCGCCGCGATGCTGGCCTCCGGCGCCATGGGGCCCGGCCGCCTCGACGAGGCCGGCCCCGACGCGGTGCTGGTGGCCGCCTGGGGCGCGCTCGAGGTGGCCGTGGGCCTCGTGATCGGGCTCACGGCCGGCGGTCGCGGCGCCGGAGAGCTCGCCGGGGTCGCGTCGCCGCTGGCTGCCGAGGGCGAGGGGTCGTCGATGCGCGACTTCTTCGGGCTGGGCGCGAGCCGCGAGGCAGGCGCTGACGCGGACGACGAGGGGGCGGATGCGTCGGGTCGCGTCCTCGACGCCGACCACCCGACCGAGGCGGTGGCGCCGCTGCCGGGCGAGCAGCCGACCGAGGCGGTGGCGCCGCTGCCGGGCGAGCAGCCGACCGAGGCGGTCGACCCGCTGCCGGGCGGGACGGCACCGGTCGTGACGGTCTCGGCGGAGGATCGCACCATCACGCAGGCTGTCGACCCGCTGCCGGCCGCGGCCGGCGATGCGGCTGCCGGCGACCCCGACGCGAGCGACGACCAGGCCGAGCCGGCGAGCGTGGGCGAGCCGACGCATCCGACCCCGGACGACCCGGAACGCACGCAGAAGTAGGATGGACGGCGTGCTGCGCCTCGTCGTCCTCGTCTCCGGCAGCGGCACCAACTTCGCCGATCTGCTCCAGCGCACGACGGCGGGGCTCGTGCCTGCCGAGATCGTCGCCGTCGGCGCCGACCGCGACTGCGGCGGCATCGACACGGCGGCGGCCGCCGGCATCCACACCTTCGTCGAGCCCTTCGCGGCGCCCCGCGAGGCCTGGTCGGAGCGCATCGCCGACCGCATCGCCGAGCACCGGCCCGACCTCGTCGTGCTCTCGGGCTTCATGCGGCTGCTCTCCGCCGGCGCCGTTGCGCGCTTCGAGCCCGCGATCCTCAACACGCACCCGGCCTACCTGCCGGAGTTCCCCGGCGCCCACGGGGTGCGCGACGCCATCGCCGGCGGCGCGACCCAGACGGGCGCGAGCGTCATCATCGTCGACAGCGGCGTCGACACCGGGCCGATCCTCGCGCAGCGGCGCGTGCCGATCCTGCACGACGACACCGAGGCGACCCTCCACGACCGCATCAAGGTCGTCGAGCGCGAGCTGCTGGCGAGCGTCATCACGCGCATCGCCGACGGCAGCCTCGACCTCGCAGACCCGGGCCGCCCGCCCGTGCCCCAGCGCCCGGCGATCGCCGATGCAGCCCCGACCGACCCGACAGCGTAAGGAACCCCAGTGAGCGGACCCCAGCACGACCCGAGCCTCTACCGCGACCGCGACCAGGTGTCCTTCAGGCGCGCGCTGCTCTCGGTGAGCGACAAGTCGGGCATCGTCGAGCTCGGCCGGGCGCTCGCGGCCGCCGGCGTCGAGCTCGTGTCGACCGGCTCGACCGCGAAGATGCTGGCGGATGCGGGCCTGGCGGTCACCGAGGTCGCCTCCGTCACGGGGTTCCAGGAGGCGCTCGACGGCCGCGTGAAGACGCTGCACCCGGCGATCCACGCGGGCCTGCTGGCCGATCTGCGGCTCGAGCACCACGAGGCGCAGCTGGCCGAGCTCGGCATCGCGCCCTTCGAGCTCGTGGTCGTCAACCTCTACCCGTTCGTCGAGACGGTGCGCTCCGGCGCCGCCGACGCCGACGTGGTCGAGCAGATCGACATCGGCGGCCCCGCGATGGTGCGCGCCTCGGCGAAGAACCACGCGAACGTGGCCATCGTCACCGACCCGCGCATCTACCCGCTGATCGCGAAGGCCGCGGGCTCGGGGCTGACGCTCATGCAGCGCCGGGCGCTCGCGCGCGACGCGTTCGCGCACACCGCCGCCTACGACCGCGCCGTCGCGCGCTGGTTCGCGGGCGAGCCGGTCGACGAGGTGCCGGTCGCGGCGCCCGCTGCCGCGCCGGTGCGCGCGCAGGCTGCGGCGCAGCCTGCAGCGCACTCCAGCGCACAGCCCGCCACGGTCGTCTGGGAGCGGCTGTTCCTCCACCCGGTCACCGGCCTGCCGATCACGGTCGACACCTACCAGCCCAACCGCGCGCAACGCCGTCTGCTGCGCGCCCGCGACGGCCACTGCCGCTGGCCCGGCTGCGCCAACCCCGTCTCCCGCGCCGACGTCGACCACACGAAGGACTTCGCGAAGGGCGGCATGACCACCCTGTCGAATCTCGCGCACCTGTGCCGACGCCACCACACGATGAAGCACGCCACCCGCTGGACCGTCCGGCAGCTGCCCGACGGGGTACTCGAATGGACCAGCCCGCTCGGCGACATCCACCGCGACGAACCCGAACCGCAGGGCCCACGCTTCGCCGACACGCCCGCCTGGGACCCGCGGGAGAGCTCCTGGGAGATCCCGATCGGCATCGTCGCCCCACCCGGCCCCGACGAACCACCCTGGGTCTACGGCAAGACCTGGGCAGCCTGGGCACCACCGGACGCGCCGCCGGAAGGACCAGCACCAGCCGCGTGAAGGGCCGGACGGCAGGGGGTCGATCGCCACGCAGCCCCCGCAACGTCCCCGGACATCCATCGAGCGTGCGGCGCCGCCAGCATCGGTCGCGGCGCACGGCTGGTCGACGCATGCACTCCGCCGGTCACGCCACAGGGGAGTAGACTGGAGCCAATCAGACAACCTTGAAGCCCGTCCCGTGAGGCGGAGAAGGGAGTCCTCTTGACTCAGCCCGGAACCGGTGTGGGCGGCACGACCGCGCGCACCGTGCTCGGCGCCGACGAGATCGCCAGGGCCCTCACGCGCATCGCGCACGAGATCCTCGAGGCCAATCAGGGGCCCGACGACCTCGTCCTGCTCGGCATCCCGACGCGGGGCGTGCACCTCGCGCAGCGCCTCGCCGATCGCCTCGGCGACATCGCCGGCATCGACTTCGGCCCGCGCGTCGGCGCCCTCGACGTCACCATGCACCGCGACGACCTCCGCGGCCGGCCCACGCGCGCATCGCAGCCCACGCGCATCCCCGCCGACGGCGTCGACGGCAAGACCGTCGTGCTCGTCGACGACGTGCTCTACTCCGGCCGCACCATCCGCGCCGCCCTGGATGCGCTCGCCGACCTCGGCCGCCCGCGGGCAGTGCGGCTGGCGGTGCTCGTCGACCGCGGTCACCGCGAGCTGCCGATCCGCGCGGACTCGGTGGGCAAGAACCTGCCCAGCGCCCGCAGCGAGCACGTCTCGATCCTGCTCGACGAGGTCGACGGCCGCGACGCAGTCACCATCGAGGATCGCGCCCAGGGCACCCCGGCCGAGGGCGGCACCGCATGAAGCACCTGCTGACCGCGGCCATGCCCCGCGACGAGGCGATCGCCCTGCTCGACCTCGCCGAGGACATGCACCAGATCCAGGACCGCGAGGTGAAGAAGCTGCCCGCTCTGCGCGGCCGCACCGTCGTCAACCTGTTCTTCGAGGACTCCACGCGCACCCGCTCGTCGTTCGAGATCGCCGGCAAGTGGCTCTCGGCCGACGTCATCAACGTCTCGGGCAAGGGCTCGAGCGTGTCCAAGGGCGAGTCGCTGCGCGACACCGGCCTCACGATCGCCGCGATGGGCGTCGACGGCGTCGTGGTGCGCTCCGGTGCTTCCGGCGCCCCGGCGCTGCTCGCCGATTGGATCGGCCGACCGGTCGTCAACGCCGGCGACGGCACCCACGAGCACCCCACGCAGGCGCTCCTCGACGCCTTCGCGCTCCGCCGTCGGATCCACGGCGACGCCGCGCGCGGCAAGGGCCTCGACGGCGTGCGCATCGCGATCGTCGGCGACATCGCCCACTCGCGCGTCGCCCGCTCGAACGCGCTGCTGCTGCCGGCGCTCGGCGCCGAGGTCACGCTCGTTGGCCCCGCCGCGTTCCTGCCGGTCGCGGCCGCCGACGGCACACGGCTCGGCGTGCGCGCCGAGACCGACCTCGACCTGGTGCTCGACGAGCAGCCGGATGCGCTGATGCTGCTGCGCGTGCAGCTCGAGCGGCAGGGCGGTCACGTCGCGCCCAGCCCCGCCGAGTACATCACCGGCTGGTCGCTCACCGACGAGCGCCTCGCCCGCGTGCCGGAGGCGACCCTGCTGCACCCGGGGCCCATGAACCGCGGCCTCGAGATCTCGAGCCGCGCGGCCGACTCCGACCGCTCCACCATCCTCGAGCAGGTCACCGCCGGCGTCTCCGTGCGCATGGCGGTGCTCTACTCGCTCCTCGCATCCGACCACCCATCGTCCGACAACGGAGGCGCCCGATGACGACGCTGCTCACCGGCGCCGCCGTCCTCGGCGGCGCGCCCCGCGACCTCGCGATCGACGGCGGGGTGCTCGTCGACCCCGCCACGATCGACCCCGCGACCACCGACCGCGACGGCGTCGAGGTCGTGGACGCATCCGGCCTCATCGCCCTGCCGGGGCTCGTCGACCTGCACACGCACCTGCGGCAGCCCGGTGGCGAGCAGGCAGAGACGATCGCCAGCGGCGTGCGCGCCGCGGCAGTCGGCGGCTACACGTGCGTGTTCGCGATGGCCAACACGAACCCCGTCGCCGACACGCCCGCCGTCGTCGAGCAGGTGCACCGGCTCGGGCTCGACGCCGGCCTCGCCACCGTGCGGCCGATCGGCGCCGTCACAGTGGGCCTCGCGGGGGAGCGGCTCGCCGACATGACCATGCTGGCCCGCAGCGCCGCCCGCGTCACCGTCTTCAGCGACGACGGCAAGTGCGTCGCCGACGCCGAGCTCATGCGCCGAGCCCTCGAGCACGCCGCCTCGCTCGGCGCGGTCGTCGCGCAGCACGCGCAGGACCCGGCGCTCACCCGCGGCTCGGTCATGCACGAGAGCCCGCTCGCCGCCGAGCTCGGCCTCACCGGCTGGCCCTCGGTCGCCGAGGCGTCGATCGTCGCCCGCGACGCGATGCTCGCCGAGGCCACCGGCGCCCGGCTGCACGTCTGCCACGTGTCGACCCGCGAGACCGTCGAGGTGGTGCGCGCCGCGAAGGCTCGCGGCATCGCGATCACGGCCGAGGTGACGCCCCACCACCTGCTGCTCACCGAGGAGCTCGTGCGCTCCTACGACGGCCGCTTCAAGGTCAACCCGCCGCTGCGCGCCGAGCGCGACGTGCAGGCGCTGCGCGAGGCCCTCGCCGACGGCACGATCGACATCGTCGCCACCGACCACGCCCCGCACGCCCCCGAGGCGAAGCAGACGGCGTTCGCGGATGCGGCGTTCGGCATGGTCGGGCTGGAGACGGCGCTCGGGGTGGTGCAGCAGGCGATGGTCGAGACCGGGCTGCTCGACTGGGCCGGCGTCGCGCGCGTCATGTCGACCGCTCCCGCCGCGATCGGCCGGGAGCCCGGCTACGACGCGCCGCTCGAGATCGGCTCGCCCGCGCACGTCGTGCTGATCGACCCGGCGGCGCGCGCCGTGGTCGAGACGGGGCACCTCAAGGGGCGCTCGGCGAACTCGCCGTTCCTGGGCGTCGAGCTGCCCGGCCGCGTGCTGCACGTCTGGCACGGCGGCCGCCGCACCGTCGCCGCAGGAGAGGTGGTCGCATGACCAAGGAGCTGTTCGCGCTGCTGAGCGCCGGGTTCGTCGCGCTGCTCGCGCTGGCCGCGGTGCTCGGCATCCTCGCCAAGCGACGACGCCAGCGCGACATCGAGGCGCCGCTGCCCTGGATCGACGCGGCGCTGATCGATGCCGTGCCGACGCTCGTGGTCGACGCGCTCTACGTCGCCACCAGCCGCGCCGGCGACCCCTACCAGCGCATCTTCGCGCACGGCCTCGGCTTCCGTGGCCGCACGCAGCTCGCGATCGACGCGACCGGCGTGCAGCTGGTCGCCGACCGTCGCGAGATGCGCATCCCCGCAGACCGCATCCGCGGCGTCTCGCGGGCCACCTGGACGATCGATCGCGTCGTCGAGCCCGGCGGGATCATCGTGATCGCGCACACCCTCGGCGCCGACGTCGACACGTACCTCCGCATCATCGGCGACGACACCGCCGCATTCGAGGCGCTCAGCGCGCTCGCCCCCGCTGCCCCTGCCGACCCGCAGGGCACCGACGGGCACAAGGAAGGAGCCACATCATGACCGCAGCAGCACCCGCCGCCCTCGTGCTCGAGGACGGCACGATCTACCGAGGCAGCGCCTACGGCGCCGCAGGCGTCGCGCTCGGCGAAGCCGTCTTCGCCACCGGCATGACCGGCTACCAGGAGACGCTCACCGACCCCTCGTACGCCGGCCAGATCGTCGTGCAGACCGCGCCGCACATCGGCAACACCGGCGTGAACGCCGAGGACGCCGAGTCGCGCCGCGCCTGGCCCAGCGGCTACGTCGTGCGCGCCGCCAGCCGCGTCGTCTCCAACTGGCGCGCCGACGAGAGCCTCGAGGCGCAGCTCGAGCGCGACGGCATCGTCGGCATCGCCGGCGTCGACACCCGCGCCATCACGCGCCGCCTCCGCAGCGTGGGCTCCATGCGCGCCGGCGTCTTCTCCGGCGACGCGCTCGTCGACGACGATGCGATGCTCGCCTCCGTGCGCGAGAGCCCCCAGATGGCCGGCCGCAGCCTCGCCGAGACCGTCACCACGCCCGAGGCCTACACGCTGCCCGCGCTGCCTGCTCCTGGCGCCGACGAGGCCGACCCGATCGGCACGCTCGCCGTCCTCGACCTCGGTGTGAAGGCATCCACCCTCCGGTATCTGCGCGAGCAGGGCTTCGACCTGGTCGTGCTGCCGCAGAGCGCCACCCTCGACGAGGTGCTGGCGCACGAGCCCGTCGCCGCGTTCTACTCGAACGGCCCCGGCGACCCCGCCGCGAGCGAGAGCCAGGTCGTGCTGCTGCAGGGCCTGCTGCGCCGCGACCTGCCGTTCTTCGGCATCTGCTTCGGCAACCAGCTGCTCGGCCGCGCGCTCGGCTTCGGCACGTACAAGCTGCCCTTCGGCCACCGCGGCATCAACCAGCCGGTGCTCGACAGGACCACGGGCCGCGTCGAGATCACCAGCCAGAACCACGGCTTCGCCGTCGACGCCGCGATCGACCAGGAGCTGGTCAGCCCGGCAGGCTTCGGCCGCGTCGAGGTGAGCCACTTCTCGCTCAACGACGACGTGGTCGAGGGCCTCCGCGCGCTCGACATCCCGGCGTTCAGCGTGCAGTACCACCCCGAGTCCGCCGCGGGCCCGAACGACGCCCGCCACCTCTTCTCCCGCTTCCGCGAGCTCGTGCTCGAGCACCGCGCGGGCACCTCGACCAAGGAGGCCAACTGATGCCCAAGCGCGACGACATCCGCTCCGTCCTCGTCATCGGCTCCGGACCGATCGTCATCGGCCAGGCAGCCGAGTTCGACTACTCGGGCACCCAGGCCTGCCGCGTGCTGCGCGAGGAGGGCGTGCGCGTCATCCTCGTCAACTCGAACCCGGCGACGATCATGACCGACCCCGACTTCGCCGACGCGACGTACATCGAGCCGATCACGCCCGAGGTGATCGAGACGATCATCATCAAGGAGCGCCCCGACGCGATCCTGCCCACCCTCGGCGGCCAGACCGCGCTGAACGCCGCGATCGCGCTGCACGAGCAGGGCATCCTCGCCCGCCACGGCGTCGAGCTCATCGGCGCCAAGGTCGAGGCGATCCAGCGCGGCGAGGACCGCCAGCTGTTCAAGCAGCTGGTGCTCGACGCCGGCGCCGACGTGGCCTCGAGCACCATCGCCCGCAACGTCGACGAGGCGCTCGCCTTCGCCGAGGAGTACGGCTACCCGGTGGTCGTGCGCCCCTCGTTCACCATGGGCGGCCTCGGCTCCGGCTTCGCGCACGACGAGCGGGAGCTGCGCCGCTTCGTGGGCGACGGCATCCACTCGTCGACCATCGGCGAGGTGCTGCTCGAGGAGTCGATCCTCGGGTGGAAGGAGTACGAGCTCGAGCTCATGCGCGACACCGCCGACAACACGGTGGTCGTCTGCTCGATCGAGAACGTCGACGCCGTCGGCGTGCACACCGGCGACTCGATCACGGTCGCGCCGGCCCTCACCCTCACCGACCGCGAGTACCAGCGGCTGCGCGACATCGGCATCGACATCATCCGGCGCGTCGGTGTCGACACGGGCGGCTGCAACATCCAGTTCGCGGTCGACCCGTCGAACGGACGCATCATCGTCATCGAGATGAACCCGCGCGTGTCGCGCTCGAGCGCGCTCGCCTCGAAGGCGACCGGCTTCCCGATCGCCAAGATCGCCGCGAAGCTCGCGCTCGGCTACCGCCTCGACGAGATCCCCAACGACATCACGAAGGTCACGCCGGCGTCGTTCGAGCCCGCGCTCGACTACGTCGTGGTGAAGGTGCCGCGCTTTAACTTCGAGAAGTTCCCGGCGGCGGATGCGACCCTCACGACGACCATGAAGTCGGTCGGTGAGGCGATGGCCATCGGCCGCACCTACACGCAGGCCCTGCAGAAGGCGCTGCGCTCGCTCGAGAAGCGGGGCTCCTCCTTCCACTGGGAGGGCGAGCCCGGCGACGCCGCGGCGCTCCTCGAGGTCGCGAGCGTGCCCACCGACGGCCGCATCGTGACGCTGCAGCAGGCGCTGCGGGCCGGTGCCACGGTCGCCCAGGCGCACGAGGCGACGGGCATCGACCCGTGGTTCCTCGACCAGATGGTGCTCATCAACGAGGTGGCCGAGACGATCCGCGGCGGCGACCTCGATGAGGAGCTGCTGCGGCTCGCCAAGGAGCACGGCTTCTCGGACTCGCAGATCGCGCAGCTGCGCGGCCTCGAGGAGCAGGCGGTGCGCGAGGCGCGCTGGGCCGCCGGCGTGCGCCCCGTCTACAAGACCGTCGACACCTGCGCGGGGGAGTTCCCCGCCGAGACGCCCTACCACTACTCGAGCTATGACCTCGAGACCGAGGTGGCACCCTCCGATCGTCGCAAGGTGATCATCCTCGGCTCCGGCCCGAACCGCATCGGCCAGGGCATCGAGTTCGACTACTCGTGCGTGCACGCCTCGTTCGCGCTCTCCGACGCGGGCTTCGAGACGGTCATGGTCAACTGCAACCCGGAGACCGTCTCGACCGACTACGACACCAGCGACCGGCTCTACTTCGAGCCGCTCACGCTCGAGGACGTGCTCGAGATCGTGCACGTCGAGCAGGCGTCCGGCGAGCTCGTGGGCGTGATCGTGCAGCTCGGCGGCCAGACGCCGCTCGGCCTCGCGCGCGGCCTCGAGGCCGCCGGCGTGCCGATCCTCGGCACCACGCCCGACGCGATCGACGCGGCCGAGGAGCGCGGACTCTTCCAGCGCATCCTCGACGACGCCGGCCTCGTCGCCCCCCGCAACGGCATCGCGACGACCGAGGAGCAGTCGATCGAGATCGCCGAGCGCATCGGCTACCCGGTGCTCGTGCGCCCCTCGTTCGTGCTCGGCGGCCGCGGCATGGAGATCGTCTACGACACGGCGGGCCTGCGCGGCTACTTCGACCGCATCGCCGGCCACGGCATCGTGAGCGCGAGCGCCCCGCTGCTCGTCGACCACTTCCTCGACGACGCGATCGAGATCGACGTCGACGCCATCTACGACGGCGAGGAGCTCTACGTGGGCGGCATCCTCGAGCACATCGAGGAGGCCGGCATCCACTCGGGCGACTCGTCGTGCACCCTGCCGCCGGTCGGCCTCGGCCGCGCGCAGCTGCTCGAGATCCGCGACGCGACGCTCCGCATCGCCGAGGGCCTCGACGTGCGCGGACCCATCAACGTGCAGTTCGCCTACAGCGCCGGCGTGCTCCACGTGATCGAGGCGAACCCGCGCGCGAGCCGCACGGTGCCGTTCGTGGCGAAGGCGCTCGGCACCCCGATCGCCAAGGCCAACGCCCGGGTGCTCGCCGGTGCGACGATCGCCGAGCTGCGCGCCGAGGGCATGCTGCCCGAGGTGGATGGCACGATCCTGCCGATCGACTCGCCGGTCGCGGTGAAGGAGGCCGTGCTGCCCTTCCGCCGCTTCCGCACCGCCGACGGGCAGATGGTCGACTCGCTGCTCGGCCCCGAGATGCGCTCGACGGGCGAGGTGATGGGCATCGACCGCGACTTCCCGACCGCGTTCGCGAAGAGCCAGGCCGCGGCCTACGGCGGCCTGCCCACCTCGGGCACGGTGTTCGTCTCGCTCTCCGACCGCGACAAGCGCCAGGCCGTGCTGCCCGTGCACCGCCTGCAGCAGCTCGGCTACCGCATCGTCGCGACCATCGGCACCGCCGAGGTGCTTGCGCGCAACGGCATCCGGGTCGAGACGGTGCGCAAGCACTCCGAGACCGGTGACGGCCCGTCGATCGTCGACCTCATCGATGCCGGCGAGATCGACATCATCATCAACACGCCCACCGGCGGCATGGCTCGCGCCGACGGCTACGAGATCCGCGCCGCGACGGTCGCCGCCGACAAGGCGCTGTTCACGACGGTGTCGCAGCTGGGCGCCGCGGTCGCGGCCGTCGAGGCGGCTCGCGAGCCCTTCGAGGTGACGAGCCTGCAGGAGTACCACGCGCGGCGGACGGCGTGACCTTTCTCGAGCGCCTGCACGCAGCCGTCGCCGAGCGCGGCGCGCTGTGCGTGGGCATCGACCCGCACCCGGCGCTGCTCGCGGGGTGGGGCGCCGGCTACGAGATCGAGGGGGCGGATGCGTCCGGTGCGGCCGTGCAGGCGCTCGAGCGCTTCGGCCGCACGGTCGTCGAGGCCGCCGCGGGCCGCGTCGCGGTGGTCAAGCCGCAGGTGGCGCTGTTCGAGGCGCACGGGTCGGCGGGCATGCTGGCCCTCGAGCGGGTGCTGGCCGAGGCGCGGGGCGCCGGCCTGCTGGTGATCGCCGACGCGAAGCGCGGTGACATCGGCTCGACGAACGCCGGCTACGCCGATGCGTGGCTGCGCGCGGGCTCGCCGCTCGAGGCCGACGCGCTGACCGTCAGCCCGTACCTCGGCGTCGGTGCCCTCGACGGACTGCTCGCGACTGCGGAGGCGGCCGGCAAGGCCGTGTTCGTGCTCGCGGCGACCTCGAACCCGGAGGCGGCCGAGCTGCAGCTGGCCCGGCTGCCCGACGGCCGCACCGTCGCGGCGGCGGTCGCCGACGCCGTGGCCGAGCGCAACGCGCGCACCGGCGCCGGGCACGGGCTGGTCATCGGCGCGACGCTCGACCGCACCGCCTACGGGCTGGAGCCCACGGCATCCACCCCCGTGCTCGCGCCCGGCTTCGGCGCGCAGGGCGCGAGCCTGGCGGCGCTGCACGAGCTCTTCCCGGCCGACGCGCTCGTGCTCGCGAGCGCGAGCCGCAGCATCCTGCAGGCCGGGCCGCAGCGGCTGGCCGACGCGATCGATGCGGCGCGAGCCGAGCTGCCGACCCGATGACGCGGGCCGACGACGCCAAGCCGACGACGCCAAGCCGACGAGGCCAAGCCGATGAGGCCGAGCCGATGAGGCCGGGCCGATGACGCCGGGCACCCTCGACCTGCCGCCGGTGCCCGACCCGAGCGTCGCCGGGCGCGCCGCCGTCGATGCGCGCCGTGCCCGAGCCGCGGTGAAGCGGGCGCTCAGCGCGGGCCAGCGCGGCCCGCGCGATGTGGCCGAGCGCGCCTGGCAGGAGCCCGGCAGCCCCGAGGCGCGGCTGCGCGTGAGCGAGTTCCTGGGCGCGCGGCGCGGCATGGGTCCGAAGCGCGTCGAGTCGCTCATGCGCGAGCTGGGCATCGCGCCGGCGAAGCGGCTCGGCGGGCTCGGCGGTTTGCAGCGCGAGCGGGTTCGCGGTTGGCTGGACTCCGTGGATCCCTCTCGTCGCCCCCGCCTCATCGTGCTCGCCGGCCCCACCGCGGTCGGCAAGGGCACCGTCGCGCAGTACGTGCGCGAGCACTTCCCGCAGATCCGCCAGTCGGTGAGCGCCACCACCCGGGCCGCCCGGCCCGGGGAGATCGACGGCGTGCACTACGCCTTCGTCTCGGACGCCGACTTCGACCGGCTCGTCGACGAGGGGGAGTTCCTCGAGTGGGCGACGGTGCACAACAAGTCCCGCTACGGCACGCCACGCTCGAGCGTGCAGGCGGCGCTCGACGAGGGCTCGTCGGTGCTGCTCGAGATCGACCTGCAGGGCGCCCGGCAGGTGCGCGAGTCGTTCCCGGATGCGGTGCTGCTGTTCCTCGCGCCGCCGTCGTGGGAGGAGCTGGTGCGCCGGCTCGTCGGCCGAGGCACCGAGACCGAGGAGGAGCGCGAGCGCAGGCTCGCCTCGGCCCGCGTCGAGCTGGCGAGCCAGTCGGAGTTCGACGCGACGATCGTCAACGCCGATGTGGCGGAGGCCGCGCGCGAGGTGGTCGAGCACATCCTCGCGGCCGAGGCCGATGCGGGCGCCCCGCCTGCCGCGGAGCGCTCCGCGCGCGTATGATCGGAGTCGGCGGCAGGCGCTGACGGCCTGAGGAAGCTCGTTGAGGAACCGGATGGACGACGAAGGCGCCGGCCGAGGCGCTGTGGGCTCGGGTGGCATGGCGCTCGACGACGCGGCCCGCGAGCTGCTGGCGCCGTTCGTCGAGCTGCTCTCGGTGAACGGCGCGTCGATCTCGGTGGTCACCGGCCCCGGCCACTCCACCGTCGGCGCGAGCGATGCGGTGGCTGCTCGCCTCGAGCAGCTGCAGTTCTCGCTCGGCGAGGGCCCGCATTGGGAGGCGCTGCGCACCGGGCAGTCGGTGCTCGTGCCCGACGTGCACGAGGCGCCGGCCGTCTGGCCGGTCTTCGGCGCGGCCGCCACCGAGCTGCCGGTGCGGGCGCTGTTCGCCTTCCCGCTCACGCTCGGCTCCGCCAGCGTCGGCGTCGTCGACCTGTACCGGACGACCACGGGCAGCCTCAGCCGCAGCGAGATCGCGAAGGCGCGCTCGCTCGCGGCGGTCGCCGCGCGCGCGGCGCTGCGGCTCGCGGCCGCGGTCGCCGTCGACGATCAGACCCCGCGCGGGGCACGGGCGCCCGAGCTGCGACGCGTCGTGCACCAGGCGACGGGCATGCTGCTCGTGCAGCTCGATCTGACTGCCTCCGAGGCGCTCTCGCGTCTCAGAGCGCATGCGTTCGCGACCGGTGCGTCGCTAGAATCGGTGGCACAGGAAGTCGTGGCGCGACGCCTGAAGCTCGATGATCCAGGCGCGGGCCAGTGACCGGATTCGACGGAAGGACGTGGGCTCGATGATCGATGCATCGAGGCAGGGCCGGGTCGACGCCGCCTTCATGACGCTGGCCGAGACGCTGACCTCCGAGTACGACGTGGTCGAGCTGCTCCACGTGCTCATGGACGAGTGCCTGAAGCTGCTCGATGTGCAGGCCGCGGGCCTGCTGCTCTCCTCCGGCCACGGCGACCTCGAGCTCGTGGCGTCCACCAGCGAGGGCGCGGCGTTCGTCGAGATCATGCAACTGAACGCGGGCGAGGGGCCGTGCGTGGAGTGCTTCGAGACGGGCGAGGCGGTGAGCGTCGCCGACGTCGCCACGATGAAGGCGGAGTGGGCCGAGTTCCGCGACGCGGCGCTGCGCGAGGGGTACCACTCCTCCTACGGGCTGCCGCTGCGGGTGCGCTCCCAGTCGATCGGGGCGCTCGGCCTGTTCCGCACGAGCCCGGGCGAGCTCGATCCGGCCGAGGCGCAGATCGCCCGCGGCCTCGCCAACATCGCCTCGATCGGCATCCTGCACGAGCGCGTGCTGCGCGAGAGCTCCGCGGTCAACGAGCAGCTCCGGCACGCGCTCGACAGCCGGGTCGTGATCGAGCAGGCGAAGGGCGTGCTGGCGGCCTCGGCGCACGTCGACGTCGAGCGGGCCTTCGACATGCTGCGCGCCCACGCCAGGCACCACAATCTGAGCCTGCACGACGTCGCCCGGGCGGTCGTCGAGCGCACGATGACCATCACGCAGACGCCGCGCGGCACCCGCTAGCACGGGCAACGCGCCCGCTTGACGGGCGGGTGGGGTACACGCCATGCTGGGAGCAGCAAGCAGTACCAGCACGCCGTGCTCTCCAGACGTCGGAGCACGCATCACCGGCTCATCGCCGGTCCGATGCGGAACGAGGAACGATGGAGACCAGACCGCTCACTCACGAGGAGCGCTGACGTGCCCGCCGTCGACAGCGGCAGCGGCCTCGCGGCCATGCCCGTCGAATTGCAGTTCCTCGCGGTCTTCCTCGGTGCGATGGTGCTGATCCAGATCGGGCTCGTCGCCGCCTGGCTGCTCGCGAAGAGCCTTGTGCGGATCGTCGAGGAGCGGCGGGGGAGGGCCACCGAGTAGCTCGCACGCCCCGACGCGCGCTCTGCCTCCGCGCGCGGTAGGATGGTCGCTTGCGCCCGTACGGCGCACGAGCTTCGCGGGGTCAGCCCCGCTCGCCACATCCAACTGCAGGAGGCACGCATGGCCAAGGGCATCATCAACCCCCCGATCGACGAGCTGCTCGACAAGGTCGACTCGAAGTACCAGCTGGTCATCTACGCGTCGAAGCGCGCGCGCCAGATCAACGACTACTACACCGACATCCACGAGGGCTCGATGTTCGACAACGTCGGCCCGCTGGTCGACGCCACGATCGAGGACAAGCCGCTCTCCGTCGCGCTGCACGAGATCCACGCCGACAAGCTCGTGCTCACCAAGGACGAGACCGCCGAGGCCTGATGCGCGTCGTCGTCGGGATCTCCGGCGGGATCGCCGCGTACAAGGCAGCACTCGCCATCCGCGAGCTCGTGCTGGCGGGGCATGACGTGCACGTCGTGCCGACCGCAGCGGCGCTGCGCTTCATCGGCAGGCCGACGCTCGAGGCGCTCAGCCGCAATCCCGTCTCCGACGAGGTCTTCGACGACGTCGCCGCCGTGCGCCACGTGGCGCTCGGCCAGTCGGCCGACCTGATCGTCGTGCTGCCGGCGACCGCGAACACCATCGCGAAGATCGCCGCCGGCCTCGCCGATGACCTGCTCGGCACCACCATCCTCGCCTCCCGGGCGCCGCTGGTCATCGCACCCGCGATGCACACCGAGATGTGGGAGCAGGCGGCGACGCAGGCCAACATCCGCACGCTCGCCGAGCGCGGCATCACGATCGTCGGTCCCGTCGCCGGCCAGCTGACCGGCGACGACTCCGGCGTCGGCCGCATGGCCGAGCCCACCGACGTGGTGGCGGCGGCCCTCTCCGCCGTCAGCGACGCATCCGCCCCCCGACCGCTGGCGAGCACGACCGTCGTGGTGAGCGCGGGCGGCACCCGCGAGCCGATCGACCCCGTGCGGTTCCTCGGCAACCGGTCGAGCGGCGCCATGGGCGTCGCCCTCGCCGCCGCCGCGCGCGACGCGGGAGCCGCCGTCACCCTCGTGGGCGCCAACCTGCACGTGCCCGCGCCCGCCGGCGTCGAGCTCGTCGAGGTCGAGACCACCGCGCAGCTGCGCGACGCCATGCTCGCCCGCGCCGGCGCCGACGTGATCGTGATGGCCGCAGCCGTCGCCGACTACCGCGTCGACGGCGTCGCCGACGAGAAGCGCACGAAGGAGGCGTGGGGCGAGGCGCCGACGCTGACGCTCGCCCTCAACCCCGACATCCTGCACGAGCTCGCCCAGCAGCCGCGCGCCAGCGTGGTCGTCGGCTTCGGCGCCGAGACCGAGCCCGACGACGCGGCGCTGCTGCAGCGCGGCCGCGACAAGCTCGCCCGCAAGGGCGCCGACCTGCTGGTCGTCAACCGCGTCGGCCACGACGCCGGCTTCGGCGCCGTCGACACCCGGGTGCAGGTGCTCGACGCCGACGGCGTGGTGGCGGATGCGTCGGGCTCGAAGACGTCAGTGGCCCGGGCCATCATCGACACCGTCGCGCTCCGCCTGGCAGCGCAGCAGAAGGAGCAGCCGTGAGCCTGAGGCTCTTCACCTCGGAGTCGGTCACCGAGGGCCACCCCGACAAGATCTCCGACCAGATCTCCGACGCCGTGCTCGACGCGATGCTGACGCAGGACGCCGAGGCGCGCGTCGCGGTCGAGACGCTCGTCACCACCGGCCTCGTGCACGTCGCCGGCGAGGTGCGCACCTCGGGCTACGTCGACATCGCCTCGGTCGCCCGCAAGGTGATCGTCGACATCGGCTACGACTCGAGCGAGGTGTCGTTCGACGGCCACTCGTGCGGCGTCACCGTCTCGATCGGCGAGCAGTCGCACGAGATCGCGACCGGCGTCGACACGGCGGTCGAGGCCCGCGACGGCTCGGTCGACCCGCTCGACCGCGACGGCGCCGGCGACCAGGGCATCATGTTCGGCTTCGCCACCGACGAGACGCCGTCGTTCATGCCGGCCACGGCCTGGGCCGCGCACCGGCTCGCCGAGCGACTCGCCGCCGTGCGCCGCTCGGGCGAGATCCCGTTCCTCCGCCCCGACGGCAAGACGCAGGTGACGATCGGCTACGACGGCTTCCGCCCCGTCTCGGTCGACACCGTGCTCGTCTCGACCCAGCACGCGCCGGGGGTCACGAACGACGAGATCCGCGATGCCGTCATCTCGCACGTCATCGACCCGGTCGTCGCCGACCTCGGCCTCGACGCCAGCGCCATGCGCGCGATCGTCAACCCCTCGGGGTCGTTCCTCACCGGCGGCCCCAAGGGCGACGCCGGCCTCACCGGCCGCAAGATCATCGTCGACACCTACGGCGGCGCCGCCCGCCACGGCGGCGGCGCGTTCAGCGGCAAGGACCCGTCGAAGGTCGACCGCTCGGCCGCGTACGCGCTGCGCTGGGTGGCGAAGAACGCGGTCGCCGCGGGCCTCGCGAAGCGCCTCGAGGTGCAGGCCGCGTACGCGATCGGCATGGCGCAGCCCGTCGGGGTCTACGTCGAGTCGTTCGGCACCGGCGTGATCGACGACGAGGCCATCGGCGCGGCGATCAGCGCCGTGTTCGACCTGCGCCCCGGCGCGATCGTGCGCGACCTCGACCTGCGCAAGCCCAAGTACCGCCAGACGGCGGCGTACGGCCACTTCGGCCGCGAGCTGCCCGGCTTCACCTGGGAGCAGCTCGACCGCGTCGACGACCTGCGCGCCGCCGCGGGGCTCTGACCGAGGTGGCGGCCGAGGCCGCGGCGGGCGGCTTCGCCCGCGTCGTCGTCGACTCGCGGCTGCCGCAGCTCGACCGGCTCTTCGAGTACCGGGTGCCGCCGTCGCTGACCGGCGTCGCGCCGGGCGTGCGCGTGCGGGTGCCCCTGCGCGGCGACCGGATGGCGACCGGCTTCGTCGTCGAGGTGACGGATGCGCGCGCCTGGGAGGGCGAGGTCGCCGACGTCGGGCAGGTCATCTCGTCGGTGCCGGTGCTGCAGCCGGAGGTGTGGGCGCTGGCCCGAGCCGTCGCCGACCGGGCGGCCGGCAGCGCCGCCGACGTGCTGCGCGTCGCGATCCCCGGCCGCCAGGCGCGCGTCGAGAAGGCCTGGCTCGCGGCGCGCGCCGACGGCGCGCCCGAGCCGCCCCCGCTGCCTCCGCTGCCCGACCTGCTCGACGACGGCGACGCATCCGCCCCGCTGCCGGGGCTCGTCGAGGCCCGGCGCCGCGTCGCGCTCGAGTGCGCGGGCGGGGTGGCCGCGGTGCCCGACGCCGACGCGCCCGCAGGGAAGGACGAGGCGTGGATCGGCCGNACCTGCTCGACGACGGCGACGCATCCGCCCCGCTGCCGGGGCTCGTCGAGGCCCGGCGCCGCGTCGCGCTCGAGTGCGCGGGCGGGGTGGCCGCGGTGCCCGACGCCGACGCGCCCGCAGGGAAGGACGAGGCGTGGATCGGCCGGTGGGCGATCGCGCTCGCGTCGCTCGCGCGGCAGGCCATCGCGCGCGGCGAGCAGGCGATCATCGTCGTGCCCGACCACCGCGAGCAGCGGCAGCTGCGGCTCGCCCTCAGCGCGGCCGTCGGTGCCGAGCGCGTGGTCGAGCTCGACGCGCGGCAGAAGGGGCCCGATCGCTATCGCGGGTTCCTGCGATGCATCGATGGCGATCCGGTCGCGATCATCGGGCCGCGATCCGCCGTCTACGCGCCCGCGGGCCGCCTCGGGCTGCTGGCGATCTGGGACGACGGGGAGCCGCTGCTCGCCGAGCCCCTCTCGCCCTGGGTGCACGCGCGCGACGCGGCGCTGGTGCGGCAGGCGCAGTCGGGCTGCGCGCTCGTGATCGCCGGCCACGCCCGCTCGACCGACGCCGAGCGGCTGGTCGAGGTCGGCTACCTCGAGCACGAGCGGCTCGGCGCGCACCGCGTGCGGGTGCTGCCCGCCGCCCTCGCCGACGACGGACGGCGCGTGCCTGCCGCGGCCTTCGCCGCCGCCCGCGAGGCGCTGCAGGCGAAGCCGGTGCTCGTGCAGGTCGGCCGGCCCGGCCACGCCCCGGGCCTGCTCCTCGTCGTGCAGCAGCTCGGTCGCGGGGATCGTGATCGCGACGTGCGCCTTGATGGGCGAGATGCCGTGCAGGTCCTCCGGCACGACGCCGGCGAGCATCAGCTCGAGCAGCGCGTCGGTGCGGAACTGGTCGAAGGTGCGCGGATCGTCCTTCGGCTTCCGCCGGGCGGCTTGCGTGAGTCGGTCCATGCAGGCGGTGAGCTCCAGGATCGGGCCGTGCACCACCAGGTCGCCCATGCCGTCGCCGCCGGGGAACAGCGACACCTGCCGCCGCTCTCGCGCCGCGTCGTGCCGCACCTGCAATGGCACGGTGAGCACGTCGTTGACGATCCGCTTCGCGCGGGACCGCAGCCGGCTCGTGCTCGTCGACTCTGCGACCGCGACCAGCTCGTCGACCACCCGCGCCTGCTCGGCGGGGACGACCTCGGTGTCGAGGCGCAGCGGACGGGTCTCCGCCTCGATGATGCGCAGGTGCGCGGTGGTGATGCGGCCCGCCGTGGCGGCGTCGTGGGCGGCGGGCAGCTCGGTGACGATGGTCCACGCCTCTGTGATCCGCTGCACCATCCCGCCAGCGGTCAGCCCCAGCTCCACCGCGGCCATCATCGCCAGCTCCTTCACCTTCGGGCCGGCATCGCCCGCCATCGCGATGACGCGTTGCATGTGGGCGGCCAGCAGCGCCCGCCGCTCGCCCTCCATCCGCGCCGACTGCGTCTCGATCGCCCGCAGGCGCGCGACGAACTCGGTGTCCTGGCGCAGCCGCTCCTGCAGCGGCGACTCCGGCTCGGACGGCAGCAGCGGGACCTGCGCGCCGGCGGCGACCTCCTCGTCGGTCATCGCCAGGATGCGCCGGCGCAGCTCCACATCGAAGTCATCGAGCGACGCCTGCAGCTCATCGGCGGACTGCCCGTACGGGTCGACCGCGCCAGCACGGATCGCGGCGATGTACTCCTCGCCATCGAGCCCGAAACCGTCCATGCAGGCATTGCATCACGGGCCACTGACATGGCAAGAAGGCTGTGGAGAACCGGTGCGGCACGGGCCCTGCGATCGAGGGGCCGGGCGACGCGAGCGCTATGGCGACTGCCGCATCAGCCCCTCAACGTCCGGCAGCCCGGCGAACCCTGAGAAGGTGCCCTGCTCGGCGATCTCCCGCGCGATGTCGAGCCAACCGCCCCAGGCGGCGCGGGCGAGGGTGCCGCCTACACTGATGCGGCGCACGCCGAGCTCGGCGGCCTCGGCGACGGTGATGAACGGCGCATTGATGAGCAGGTTCACCGGCTTCGGTGCGACCGCGGCGACGATGGCGGCGACCTCCTCGACGCTTCCAAGCCGAGGCGCATAGAGGCAGTCGGCGCCCCCGTCGGCGTAGGCGCGCAGGCGCGCGATCGTCTCGTCGAGGTCTGGCCGGCCGACGACGTAGCCCTCCGACCGGGCGGTGAGCACCACCCCCGTGCCGCTCTCGTCGATCGCGCCGCGCGAGGCGAGGATGCGTTCGACCGCGAGCGAGCGGTCGTGCAGCGGATGCTCAGCGTCGCCCGTGGAGTCCTCGATCGACAGGCCCGCGATCCCGGTGGCCGTCGCGGCCAGCACTGTCTCGCGAAGCCGCTCGGGCTCGACGGCGAAGCCGCCCTCGAAGTCGGCATTGACCGGCACCGAGACCGCCTCGGTCAGCGAGCGCAGGTGCGCGAGCATCGCGTCGAGCGGCACGCCGTTGTCGGCCCGACCCATGCTCCAGGCGGCGCCGGCGCTGGTCGACGCGAGCGCCGGGAACCCCAGTCGCTCGAGCGTCACGGCGCTGCCCACGTCCCAGGGATTCGGCATCACGAACGTGCCCTGCTCGTGCAGGCGCCGGAACGCCGCCACCCGCTCGTCCATGTCGCTCCCCGCTCGGTCGCCCGGCATCCCGGTCGCACCGTACGCTCGGCGTCGATCGAGCACAAGGCGCGCGCCCCAGCCGTGCTCGATAGCGTCGAGGCATGCGCACGACCCGGCCCGATGCATCCGCCCGCCTGTCCCGTGCCCGCGTGGGCGGGGCGATCGCCGTCGACGCGGTCGCGGTCATCGCCTTCGCCGCGATCGGGCGCGCCACGCACGACGGCGACGTGCTCGGCTCATGGGGCCTGGGGCTGGCGACGACGGCATGGCCGTTCCTCGTCGCGCTGGCGATCGGGTGGCTCGCGTGCCGAGGCTGGCGGGCGCCGCTCGCGCCATTGCGCACGGGTGTGTCGATCTGGCTGGTGACCGTCGTGGGTGGGATGCTGCTGCGCGTGCTGAGCGGGCAGGGCACGGCCGCGCCGTTCGTCATCGTGGCGACGCTGACGCTGCTGCTGCTGCTCGTCGGCTGGCGCCTCGTCGCGAGGCTCGTCGTGCGCCGAGCGAGCACGCGGGTCAGCCGGCCGACCCGCTCCTGACGGGCGCGGTCGCGTCAGGCGACGCCGGTCTGCGCGAGATCGCGCTCGATGCCGGCCGCGGCCTCCAGCAGCGGTTCGAGCGGCTCTGATCTGCCGGGCGCGGCATCCCGTCTGGCCGGCGCGGCCACGTTGACCGCCGCCACCACCTGTCCCGACGCGTCGCGCACGGGGACGGCGATCGAGCGCAGCCCCTCCTCGAGCTCCTGATCGACGAGCGCCCAGCCCTGCTCGCGCACGCGCTCGAGCTCGGCGCGCAGCGCGTCGCGGTCGGTGATCGTGTACGGCGTCAGCGCCGGCAGGTCGACGCGCTCCAGGAAGCGCTCGCGCACCTCCTCGGGCGAGAACGCGATGAGCACACGGCCCATCGAGGTCGCGAAGGTGGGCAGGCGCGTGCCCACGCCGATCGCGGCCGACATGATGCGCGACACCGCGACGCGGGCGACGTAGACGATCTCGAGGTCGTCGAGCACCGCGAGCGACGACGACTGGCCCGTCGCCTCGGAGAGGATGCGCAGGTGCGGACGCGCGACCTCTGGCAGCCCGAGGGTCGACAGGTAGGCGTACCCGAGCTCGAGCAGCCGGGGGCGCAGGTGGAAGGTGCCGCCCTCGTTGCCGACGTAGCCGAGCTCGACGAGCGTGTGCAGGAAGCGCCGGGCCGACGCCCGGCTGAGCCCCGTCTCGCGGGCCACGTCGCTGAGCGTCAGCCGCGGCTTCTCGGGACCGAAGGCGCGGATGACGGCGAGCCCGCGATCGAGGGACTGGACGAACTCGCCGCTGTGCTCGGCGACGCCGGTGGTCGACACGACGGCGACCTAGTGCGAGAGCTGGGCGTCGCTCAGCGAGCGCGCGCCCTTCTTCGCCGCCTGCACGAGCTCGTAGACGTGCGTGCGCAGCCGGGCGAACTCGGGCGCCGCCCGGGTCTCGAGCTGATCGCGCACGTCGCCGAGGTCGATCGAGACGTCCTCCAGCAGGATCGTCGGGCGTCCCGAGAGCACGATCACGCGCTGCGCGAGGTAGATCGACTCGTCGATGTCGTGGGTGACGAACACCACGGTGACGCCGAGCCGCTGCCACAGCGCGCGGACCAGGTCCTCGAGCTCGAACCGCGTCTGGGCGTCGACGGCCGCGAAGGGCTCGTCCATCAGCAGCACCTTGGGCTCGTAGGCGACCGCACGGGCGATCGCGACGCGCTGCTGCATGCCGCCCGAGAGCTGCCAGGGGTACTTGTCGCCGTCGCCGCCCAGGCTGACGGCGGTCAGCGCGTCGGCGACGAGCTGCTTGCGGCGCTCGGCCGGGACGCGCTTCTCCTTCAGCGGCTGCTCGACGTTCTGCGCCACCGTCATCCAGGGGAAGAGCGAGCGGCCGTACTCCTGCAGCACCACCGCCATGCCCTCCGGCGGCGACGACACGACGGCGCCGTCGAGGCGCACCTCGCCCTTGGTGGGCGAGAGCAGGCCGGCGAGGATCCGCAGCAGCGTCGTCTTTCCGGCGCCAGAGGGGCCGACGACGCAGACGAACTCGCCGGCGCCGATCGAGAACTGCAGGTCGGCGATGGCCTCGACCGGCTCGCCCCGGCCGGTGTAGGTCTTGCCGACGTGGTCGACCTCGAGCATCGCGTGCGCGACGGGAGTGGGATCGGACATTTCAGGAACCTCCACGCTGGGTCTGCAGGTACCCGAAGTACCACTTGAGCATCGCGCCGGTGATGACGCGGAAGATGAGTGCGAGCAGCACGCCGAGCACGCCGAGCAGGATGATGCCGCCCCACATCTGCGGGATGGCGAAGCTGCGCTGGAACTGCACGATCGAGAAGCCGAGGCCCTCGCTCGCGGCGAACATCTCGCTGATCACCATCAGGATGATGCCGATCGAGAGCGCCTGGCGTGCGCCCGTGACGATCTGGGGGCTGGCGCCGGGCAGCGTCAGCCGGAAGAGCCGGCCGAGGCGGGTGTAGCGGTAGGAGTGCGCCGTGTCCTTCAGCACCGGGTCGATGCCGCGCACGCCCTCGACGGTGTTCAGCAGGATCGGCCACAGGCAGCCGATGGCGATGACCACGACCTTCATCTGGTCGCCGATGCCGAGGAACAGCATGAAGATCGGCACCAGCACGGGCGGCGGCACCGCGCGGAAGAACTCGAGGGCCGGCTCGAGCGCGTCGCGCAGCGGGCGGAAGGAGCCGATCAGGATGCCGAGCACGACGCCGAAGACGACCGCGATGAGGAAGCCGATCAGGATGCGGCCGAGGCTCGGCAGCACATCCTGCACGAACCGCGAGTCGCCGAACGTCTCGCCGCCGAACCAGGTCGGCCAGAACTGGTCGATGATGGTCGCCAGCGGCGGGTTCAGGAAGTTCGTGCTGCCAGCGGAGGCGAACCACCACGCGGCGACGAGGATCACCGGCAGGCCCAGCAGCATGACGATGCGGCGGAGGACGGCGAGCGCACGGCCGGCGCCGGAGCTCCTGGGCTGCTGGTCGCGGTCGCGGCGCGAGACGACGCGCAGTGCCATGGTGCTCATGAGAGCGCCTCTCCCCGGATGGACGGGTGCCAGAACAGCAGGCGCCGCTCGGCGAATCGGGCCAGCACGTTGACGAGCAGGCCGAGGATGCCGGTCACGATGACGTAGGCGTACATGACGGGCACGTTGCCCGACTGGCGCGCGGTCTCGAACAGGCCGCCGATGCCGTCGAAGCTGATCAGCAGCTCGCCGGTGACGGTCAGGATGAGGGCGACGGATGCCGCCAGCCGCAGGCCGGTCATCGCGTAGGGCAGCGTGGTGGGCCAGACGACGGTGCGCACCTCGGTCACGCGCCGGAAGCGGTAGGAGCGAGCGGTGTCGCTCGCGACGGGGTCGACGTCCTGCACGCCGGCCAGCACCTGGATGAGCACCTGCCAGAAGCTCGCGTAGACGACGAGCAGCAGGGTCGAGGCCATGCCGGTGCCGAGCAGCAGCACGGCCACCGGGATGAGCGCCACCGAGGGCACGGGGCGCAGGAACTCGATGGTCGAGGCGGTGAACTCGCGCAGGAAGGCGGAGGAGCCGATGACGACGCCGAGCACGACGCCGGCGACGAGGGCGATCGCGAGGCCGATGCTCCACGTGAGCACCGTCTCCCCGACAGCGATCCAGAAGGCCCCGGTGCCGAGCGCGCTGACGAGGGCGGCGAGCATCTCGGAGACCGGCGGCAGGTAGCGGGCGTCGACCAAGCCGACGCGCGGCACCACCTCGAGGAGGAGGAAGAGGATGGCGACCCCGCCCGCGCCGAGCACCCAGCTGGGGATGCTCGGCGCGGAACGGGTGCCGGCGGCGAGTGACGTCACGGCACCAGCGCGCTGAAGTCGATCTCCTGATCGACCATGCCGTACTCGAGGGCGAGGTCGGCCAGCAGCTGCACCGTGTCGGTCGAGAACTCGGAGCTGAAGCGCGGCATGGTCATGGCCTCTGCCACCGCAGGGTCGATCTGGGTGTACTCGCCCAGGATCGCGCGCGTCGCGTCGGGGTTCTCCTCCGCGAAGTCGAGCGAGCGGTTCAGCGCCTGCGTGAAGGCCTCGACGACCTCGGGGCTCTGGGCCGCGAACGGCTGGCTCGTGAAGTAGGCGGAGATCATCAGATCGGGATCGGTCTCCGCGAAGTTCCACGAGACCACGCGCGCACCGGCCTGCAGGGCGCGGGTCAGGTGCGGCTCGAGGATCCAGGCCGCCTCGACCTGCCCGCCCGAGATCGCGGCCGGCATGTCGGGGAAGCCCATCTCGACGAACTGGATGCCCGAGGAGTCGCCGCCCGCCTCGTCGACGACGTTGCGCACGGTCGAGTCGCCGATGTTGTTGAGCGTGTTGACGGCGACGCTGCGGCCGCCCAGGTCGGCCGCGCTCTGGATGTCGGAGTCGGCGGGCACGACGACGGCGCCGATGTCCGGGTCCTGGCCCGTCGTGAAGTTGCCGGCACCGACGGCCTGCAGCGGCACGCCGTTGTTGGTCGCGAGCAGCAGCGAGGTCACGTTGCTGAAGCCGAACTGGTACTCGTTCGAGACCACGGCGGGCACGATGGCGGCGCCGCCCTGCGCGAGCTCGAGCGTGACGTCGAGCCCCTCCTCCTCGAAGAAGCCCTCCTCGACGCCCAGGTAGATCGCGGCGACGTCGACGATCGGGATCACGCCCACCGAGATGGGCGTGAGCTCGCCGGAGGCGTTGCCGCCGTCGGTCGCTCCCGGCGCGGGCTCGGTGGCCGAGGGCGTGCCGCCGCCCGAGCAGCCGGCGAGGGTGAGTGCGCCGGCGGCGACGAGGGCCGCGAGAGCGAGGGGTCTGCGCATGAGCTGTTCTCCTTTGAACACCGCCGAGGGACACGGCGATCGGACGCGACACTCGCGGAACTGACCGCTGTGCGAACGAGTGTGCTTAGTGAGAACACTAGGAGCGCGAATCGACGGGTGTCAACCTGGAGCGCGCGCCGTGACCCGATCGTGATGCGACGTCACGCATCCGTCGGCATCGGCCAGCCCGTGTACGCCTCGGCGAGGTACGTGCGGCCGGCCTCCGACTCCACCACCGAGCGCAGCTCGCCGAGCTGGCGCTGCCGATCGAACGCCGAGGCGTCGGGCGAGACGTGGAGCATGCTCGTCATCCACCACGAGAAGTGCTGCGCCTTCCAGATCCGCGCCAGCGCCGTCTGGGCGTAGGCGTCGAGCAGCCGCTCGTCGCGGCTCAGCAGCAGCGCCCGGAGCGCCCGCGAGAGCACCACCACATCGGCGACCGCGAGGTTCAGCCCCTTCGCCCCGGTCGGCGGCACGGTGTGCGCGGCGTCGCCGACCAGCGCCACGCGGCCGCGCCGCAGCTCGTGCGCGACGAAGCTGCGGAACCGCAGGATGTCGCGCTGGAAGATCGGGCCGCGCTGCAGCGGCGTGCCGAGCACCCTCGCCTGCAGGCGCTCCCACAGCTGCTCCTCGGTCGCCGCGGCCGGATCCTCGGCGGGGTCGCACTGCAGGTACATGCGCTGCACCGTCTCGCTGCGCTGACTGATGAGCGCGAAGCCGTCTGGCGAGTTGCTGTAGATCAGCTCCGACGCGCTCGGCGGCGCCTCGCACAGGATGCCGAACCACGCGAAGGGGTACTCGCGGAAGTAGTCGTCGGCACGCGATGCCGACACCGCCTGGCGGGCGACCGAGCGCGAGCCGTCGGCACCGACCACGAAGTCGGCCTCGATGTGCAGGGCCGCGCCGTCCGCATCCTCCGCGACGACGCGCGGCGATCCGGTGTCGGCGTGCTCGACCCGCATCGCGGTGACGCCGAACCGCAGGTCCTGGCCCTCGCCGAGACGAGCGGCGATGAGGTCGGCGAGCACCTCGTGCTGCGGGTAGAGCCAGACGCTCCGGCCCACGAGCGCCGGGAAGTCGATGCGGTGGCCCTCGCCGGCGAACCGCAGCTCGATCCCGTCGTGACGGTGGCCGTCGGTCCGCACCCGGGTCGAGCCGCCCGACTGCTCGAGCAGCTCGACCGTGCCCTGCTCGAGGATCCCGGCGCGGATGGTGCTCTCGATCTCCTCACGGCTGCGCCGGTCGAGCACGATCGACTCGATGCCGTCCTTGGCCAGCAGGTGCGACAGGAGCAGGCCCGCGGGCCCGGCTCCGATGATCGCGACTCGGGTGCGTACGGTGGTCGCCATGGCGTCTCCCTCGCTCGTCTCGCGGGCAGCGCCCGCTTCGTCGCCGCCAGTCTGCCGCGCCGGCACCGGCCGCGCGGCATAGGGTGCGGAGGTGACCGACGGGCTCCTCGACCGAGCGCTGCGCGTGCTCGCCGCGTTCCACGAGGACGCGGCCGAGCTCTCGGCGGCGCAGCTCGCCCAGCGCACGGGCATCGCGCTCTCCAGCCTGCACCGGCTGCTGGCGACGCTGGTGGCGCAGGGCCTGCTCATGCGGGTGCCCGGGCACCGCTACGCGATCGGAGCCCGGCTGTGGGAGCTCGGCGAGCTGTCGCCCCTGTCGCTGCGGCTGCGCGAGACGGCGCTGCCGCACATGATGCGCCTCTACGACGCGACGGGCGAGAACGTGCACCTCGCGGTGCTCGACGGTTCGACGCCCGCGACGAGCGACGCGCTCTTCGTCGGCCGGGTCACCGGTCGCGCCTCGATCGCGACCATCAGCCGCATGGGCAGCCGCGAGCCGCTGCACACCACCGGCGTCGGGAAGGCGCTGCTGGCGACCCGCGACGAGCCGTGGCTGCGGCAGTACTTCGAGCGCGCTCTGCTGCCCCAGACGACGCGATCGCTCGTGACGGAGCTGGCGTTGCGGGAGGATCTCGACCGCACCCGGGCGCGCGGCTACGCGGTCACGCGCGAGGAGATGACGCTCGGCAACATGTCGTTCGCCGCCGCGCTCGGCCGGGTCGACGGGCTGCCGCCCGTGGCGATCGGCGTCGTCGTGCACCTCGAGCGCGCCGAGGGCCGCCGGCTCGCCCCGCTCGTCGTGCAGGCCGCGCGCGAGCTGCGTGCGGCGCTCGAGGCATCGCAGTCTCACTGAGCGGGAATCGAGGCGAGTCGAGCGCCGCCGGGGTGTGACGCTGGACTCGTCCGCCGGATGCCCCGAGCCCGGCGCTCGCACGCAAGGAGGCCCCATGCCCATCGAGCCCGACGACGAGGCGTTCTCGTCACCCGTGGCCCTCGAGCCCGTCGCCGCTGCGCCCGAGTCGCTGCTGGCGTCGGCCGACATGCCGTCGCAGCAGCAGATCACCCGCGAGATCGGCGAGCTGCACGCCGACGCCGAGCGACGGGTCGCCGAGGGCGAGGAGCTGCCCGCCACGCTGTACGACTTCGCGCCCTATCGCTCGAGCATCCTGCGACACCCCACGAAGGACCCGCGACTGGTCGACCCCGAGACCATCGAGCTGTGGTCCCCCGCCTACGGCCAGCGCGACGTCGCGAAGGTCGAGTCGGATCTCACGCTGCAGCACTCGGGCGAGCCGCTCGGCGAGCGGATCACCGTGCAGGGCCGGCTGCTCGACAGCTGGGGCCGGCCGCTGCGCAACCAGCTGCTCGAGATCTGGCAGGCCAACGCGGCGGGCCGCTACATCCACCAGCGCGACCAGCATCCCGCGCCGCTCGACCCGAACTTCACCGGCGCCGGCCGCATCGTCACGAACGACGACGGCGAGTATGCGTTCACGACGATCAAGCCCGGCCCCTACCCCTGGAAGAACCACGTCAACGCGTGGCGGCCGGCGCACATCCACTTCTCGGTCTTCGGCACCGGCTTCACGCAGCGGATCATCACCCAGATGTACTTCCCCAGCGACCCGCTGTTCGCCCTCGACCCGATCTACAACTCGATCCGCTCGCAGCGCGATCGCGACCGGCTGATCGCCGCGTACGACCACGACCTGACGGTGCCCGAGCTCTCGATGGGCTACCGCTGGGACATCGTCGTCGACGGCCCCGACGCCACCTGGTTCGAGCCGGAGGACGAGCACTGATGCCCGCAGAGACCAGCGCGAGCAGCGCGCGCGACCGACGCGGCACGGCGCCGCTCGAGCCCACCGCCGGCCAGACCATCGGGCCGTTCTTCGCGTTCGGGCTGCAGTACCCCAAGATGCACGAGCTCGCGTTCCCGCACAGCCCGGGCGCGATCGTGCTCGGCGGCACCGTGCTCGACGGCGCGGGTGCACCCATCCCCGACTCCTGCGTCGAGATCTGGCAGGCCGACGAGCACGGCGCGATCCCCCGGGCTCGCGGGAGCCTCCGGCGCGACGACCACACCTTCACCGGCTTCGGCCGCGCGTTCACGACCGACGAGGGGCACTTCGAGTTCTGGACCCGCGACCCGGGGCCGGTCGACGGCGCGGCGCCCTTCTTCGCCACGATCGTCTACGCCCGCGGGCTGCCGCACAAGCTGCACACCCGCATCTACCTGCCGGAGGATCGCGAGCGCCTCGACGCCGACCCGCTGCTGGCCTCGCTCACGCCGGTCGAGCGCGAGACGCTCATCGCCACGCGCCTGCCGGACGGCTCCCTGCGCCACGACATCCGGCTGCAGGGCGAGCGCGAGACCGTCTTCATCCGCTTCTGACGAACGACCGCTCCGATACGCTCGGCGCCGAGGCGGCCCGGGCGCAGCACCCCCCCCCGGCCGCGAGGAGGAACGTGACCGCCATCGATGACGGCCTGCTGTCGCCGCTCACGGTCGGCACCGACGCGTCCGTCGCCGACGCCTCGGTGCTCGACGCGCTCGTGGCCGCCGAGGTGGCGCTCGTGCGAGCGCTCGGCACCGCGGGGCTCGCGCCCGCGCACGCGGTCGATGCGGTGTCGGATGCGCTCGGCTGGCAGGGCGCGGGGCTCCCGTGCCTGCTCCACGGGATCGCCCTCCAGCCCCTGGCGGCCGCAGCCGTCGCGGGCGGCAACCCGGTCATCCCGCTCGTCCCGGCGCTGCGCGCCGCGGTGCCCGACGCCGCGCGCGCCTGGGTGCACCGCGGAGCAACCAGCCAGGACATCCTCGACACCGCACTCATGCTCACCGCGCGAGCGGCGGCCGACCAGGCGCTGCACTCCCTGGCCGCGACCGAGCGGGCGCTCTCAGCACTCGCGGTCGAGCACCGCGACGCGGTCGCGGCCGCTCGCACGTTGACGCAGCACGCCGTGCCGACCACGGTGGGGCTGCGGGCCGCCACCTGGCTGCGGGGCGTGCGCCGCGCCGCCGAGCGCCTCGCGGCTGCCCGCGCGGCGCTGCCGGCCCAGCTCGGCGGCGCGGGCGGCACGCTCGCCTCGTTCGTCGAGCTCGCCCGCGATGCGGTGGAGCCGAGCGGCACCGTCCGCACGATCGTCGAGGCGTTCGCGGCCGAGACCGGCCTGGCGGTGCCGGACGCCCCCTGGCACGTCACCCGCTGGCCGGTCACCGAGCTCGGCGACGCGCTCGTGCAGGCGATCGACGCCGTCGGCCGGATCGCCACCGATGTCGCCACGCTCAGCCGCACCGAGATCGGCGAGCTCGCCGAGGGCTCCGGCGGCGGCTCGTCGGCGATGCCGCAGAAGCAGAACCCCGCGGCGGCCGTGCTGATCCGCTCGGCGGCACTGCGCGCGCCGCAGCTCGGCGCCACGCTCCACCTCGCGTCGGCGCTCGCCGGCGATGAGCGGCCCGATGGCGCCTGGCACGCGGAGTGGCCGACGCTGCGCGAGCTGCTGCGCCTGGCCCTCGGCGCGACCGCGCACGCGGCAAGCATGACCGCGGGCCTCCGCGTCGACCTCGACGCGGTGGCGCGCAACCTCGGCGCCACGCGCGGGCTCCTCGTCGCCGAGCGGCTCTCGCTCGCGCTCGGTCCCATCATCGGGGCGGATGCGGTGCGTGCGATCGTCGGGTCGGTGGCCGCGGGCGGCGACCTCGCCCACGCTGTCCGCGCGGCGCTCGCCGAGGCCGGCGCGGCGGACGTCGACGTCGAGCGCCTCATCGACCCGCAGGAGTACACCGGGCTCGCCGGAGGGCTCGTCGACGAGGCCGTGAGCGGCACCCGCCCCGCCACGCCCAGCACTCGCCACGATCGGCAGCAGGAGGCCGAATGACCGTCCCGACGCTCACCCTCACCCCGCTGGGCGGCATCGACGACGGTGCGCCGCTCGTGCTCGGCCCGTCGCTCGGCACCTCCAGCATCCTCTGGGAGCGCACGGTCGCCGCGCTCGGGCAGGAGCACCGGCTGCTCGCCTGGGATCTGCCCGGCCACGGCGCCTCGCCGCGCACCGAAGACCCGTTCACCGTCGCCGACCTCGCCGACGCGGTGGCGCGAGCCGTCCGCGATGCCGGGTGCACACGCATCCGCTATGCCGGTGTGTCGCTCGGCGGCGCCACCGGGCTCGAGCTGCTGCTGCGCCATCCCGACCTGGTCGACTCGGCCGCGATCGTCGCCTCCGGGGCGCAGCTGGGCGATCCGCAGGCTTGGCACGAGCGCGCCGCGCAGGTGCGCGCCCAGTCGACCTCGTCGCTCATCAGCGGCTCGGCGCAGCGCTGGTTCGCGCCCGGCTCGATCGAGCGCGAGCCCGACCTGAGCGGGCGCCTGCTGCACGCGCTGCAGGAGGCCGACGACGAGTCGTACGCACGGTGCTGCGAGGCGCTCGCCGGCTTCGACGTGCGCGACCGGCTCAGCGACATCGAACGGCCCGTCGTGGCGGTGTGGGGCGAGCACGATGCCGTCGCACCTGCGGCGAAGGCCGAGGAGATCGCGACGGGCGTGCACCACGGCTCAGCGGCGATGATCGCCGACGCCGCCCACCTGCCGCCCGCCGAGCAGCCCGAGGCGACCGCCCGCGTGCTGCTCGACCACTTCGCGCGAGGAGGCGCAGCATGAGCC
This sequence comes from Agrococcus beijingensis, assembly GCF_030758955.1. NCBI lineage: Bacteria > Bacillati > Actinomycetota > Actinomycetes > Micrococcales > Microbacteriaceae > Agrococcus > Agrococcus beijingensis. The sequence continues at coordinate 2,791,290 of NZ_CP132360.1, forward strand.
GACCGTTCGGCGAAGGCCTGACCGACGCGGAGCGCTACCTGCAGGGCATGGACGTGCGGCGCGAGGTGCTCTCCGACGCGCACGTCGACCGCTCCGTCTCGGCCACGACACCCTTCACGGCCGACTTCCAGGACTTCATCACCCGGGTCGCGTGGGGCGACGTGTGGTCGCGGCCGGGCCTCGACCGGCGCTCGCGCTCGGTCGCGGTGCTCACGGCGATGATCGCGCTCGGGCACCACGAGGAGTTCGTCATGCACGTGCGTGCCGCGCTGCGCAACGGGCTGACCCCCGACGAGATCAAGGAGGTCATCCTGCAGTCCGCGGTCTACTGCGGGGTGCCCGCAGCCAACACGGCGTTCAAGCTCGCGAACGAGGTGCTCGCCGCCGAGGCCTGAGGGCGCGTCTCCCCCGGGCAGCAGGAGGCGCTCGCCCTGGCAATCGCCGCACCGGACCGATATAGTCGTTATACGAACATCGGTTCGCAGAGCGAACACAGGAGGCAAGCGTGATCGACAAGTCCGTGCCCGATCTCGAGGCGGCGGTCGCCGGCATCGACGACGGCGCGACGGTGATGATCGGCGGCTTCGGCCGCGCCGGTCAGCCCGTCGAGCTGATCGACGCACTCATCCGGAGCCGCGCGAGCGACCTCACGATCGTCAACAACAACGCCGGCAACGGCGACACGGGCCTGGCTGCCCTGCTGGCGACCGGCCGGGTGCGCAAGATCATCTGCTCGTTCCCGCGGCAGCACGACTCCTGGGTCTTCGACGGCCTCTACCGCGACGGCCGCATCGAGCTCGAGCTCGTGCCGCAGGGCAACCTCGCCGAGCGCATCCGCGCGGCCGGCGCCGGCATCGGCGCCTTCTTCTCCCCCACCGGGGTCGGCACCGAGCTCGCCGCGGGCAAGGAGACGCGCGAGATCGACGGGCGCACCTACGTGCTCGAGCACCCGATCCACGCCGACGTCGCACTCATCTCAGCGCTGCGCGGCGATCGCTGGGGCAACCTGGTGTTCCGCGAGACGGCCCGCAACTTCGGCCCCGTCATGGCGACGGCGGCCCGCGTGACCATCGCCCAGGTCGACGAGATCGTGCCGCTCGGCACCCTCGACCCCGAGCAGGTCGTCACCCCCGGCATCTTCGTCGACCGCGTCGTCGCGGTCGGCTCCCGGCCCTGGCTGCGCGACGGCGCGTTCGTCGGCGGCGTCGACGTCGAGGGGCGCCGCCTCGGCGACGCTCCCGCTCCCGTGGAGGTGGACCAGTGACCACGCGCATCAGCCGCGACGACCTCGCCCGGCGCATCGCCGCAGACATCCCCGAGGGCTCCTACGTCAACCTCGGCATCGGCGCCCCGACGCTGGTGGCGAACTACCTGCCGGTCGATCAGGAGATCATCCTGCACACCGAGAACGGCCTGCTCGGCATGGGCGAGGCGCCCGAGCAGGGCAGCGTCGACCCCGACCTCATCAACGCGGGCAAGCAGCCGGTCACGGCGCTGCCGGGCGCGGCGTACTTCCACCACGCCGACTCGTTCGCGATGATGCGCGGCGGCCACCTCGACGTGTGCGTGCTTGGCGCCTTCCAGGTCTCCGAGACCGGCGACCTCGCCAACTGGTCGACCGGCGCGCCCGGCGCCATCCCCGCCGTCGGCGGCGCGATGGATCTCGCGATCGGCGCGAAGAGCGTCTACGTCTTCACCGACCTGCTCACGAAGCAGGGCGAGCCCAAGCTCGTCGCGGCCTGCACCTATCCCCTCACGGGTGTCGGATGCGTGACGCGCGTGTACACGGACCACGCGATCTTCGATGTCACCGAAGCGGGCTTCGCCGTGCGGGAGGCGTTCGGCGACAACACCGTCGCCTCGCTGTCGGAGCTCACCGGCCTCGCGCTGGCCGACAGCCGGACCGCCGGACAGGACGCATCGTGACCGCATCCTTCGTCTACGACGCCGTCCGCACCCCGTTCGGGCGCGCCGGCGGAGCGCTCTCGGGCGTGCGCCCCGACGACCTCGCGGCGCTCGTCATGCGTGAGACGGTCGAGCGCACGGGCATCGATCCGGAGCGCATCGCCGACGTCATCTTCGGCGACGCCAACCAGGCGGGCGAGGACAACCGCAACGTCGCGCGCTTCGGCGCGCTGCTCGCCGGGCTGCCCACGTCGGTGACGGGCGTGACGGTCAATCGTCTGTGCGCGTCTTCGGTCGAGGCGGTCATCCAGGCGGCCCGCGCGGTCGAGTCCGGCGACGCCGAGCTCGTGCTCGCCGGCGGCGTCGAGTCGATGAGCCGCGCGCCGTTCGTCGTCGAGAAGTCGCCGAAGCCGTGGCCGGCGACCGGCAACCCACAGATGTGGAACACGTCGATCGGCTGGCGCATGGTCAACCGCGCACTGCCCTCGCACTGGACGATCAGCAACGGCGAGTCGGCCGAGAAGGTCGCGCGCGAGCACGGCATCTCGCGCGAGGCGCAGGACGCCTTCGCGGTGCGGTCGCACCGGCTGGCGGCCGAGGCCTGGGCTGCCGGCGTCTTCGACGGCGAGATCGTGCAGGTGCCCGGCGCCGAGCTCGCGCGCGACGAGGGCATCCGTGCCGACACCTCGCTCGAGCGGCTCGCGGGCCTGCGTGCGCTCTTCGCAGACGACGGCACGGTCACTGCAGGCAACGCGTCGTCGATCAACGACGGCGCCTCGGCCGTGCTCGTCGGCGCCGAGGGTGCGCTGGATCGCGAGCCGCTCGCGCGGATCGCCGGGCGAGCCAGCCACGGCGTCGACCCCGACGACTTCCCACTCGCACCGATCGAGGCCGCCAACAAGGCGCTCGCCCGGGCGGGCCGAACGTGGGCCGACGTCGACTTCGTCGAGCTGAACGAGGCATTCGCGTCGCAGGCGCTCGCCGACCTGAAGGGCTGGCCGGAGCTCGACCCGGAGCGCCTCAACATCCACGGCGGTGCGCTGGCGATCGGGCACCCGCTCGGCGCCTCGGGCGGACGCATCATCGGCCGTGCAGCGCACGAGCTCGCCCGTCGCGGCAGCGGCGTCGCGGTCGCGGCGATCTGCATCGGCGTGGGACAGGGCCTCGCCGTCGTGCTCGAGCGCTAGCGCCGGCGGCGCGCGCCTCGAGACCCTCCCCTCCGTTGGTCGAGTAGCTCGCGCCGGCAGCGCGCCCGGCCAGGGGCCAGCGACCTGCGCCGGCGCCGCGTCGCCCCAGGGCGTCAGCACCCCGCGCTCGGCGAGCAGCCGCCCGCCGCCGGGCGTCGCGGTCAGCACCGCCTCGCGGCCGAGCATGCCCTGCAGCCGCTCGAGCGCGTGCTTCGTGCGGTCGTCGATGTCGCCGCCGCCCCACAGCCCCGGCATGTGCTCGGCGTCGGCGTCGAGCCGCTCCGGCAGCGCCTGCACCTCGACGAGCGCCGAGCCGAGGTCGCTCTCGGTGAGCTGCCAGCGCATCCGGTCGACGATGTCGCCCGCGCGCAGGAACCCGGGCTGGCGCCAGAGGCGCTCGCTCACCCGGCCCTCCTCGCCGCGCAGCACGATGCGGATCTCGCTGCACACCAGCCGCTGCTCGGCCAGCTGCCGCACGAAGCGGTCGACCGGCTCGCGCACCGCGAGCGCGAGCTCCTGCACGCCCTCGATGCCCGGCTCGAACACGAGCCGCAGCACCCGCTCCTCGCCGAGCCCGGCCTCGTCGACGCGCCGGTCGTCGTCGCCGCGGGCGCGGGCGAGCGCCACCAGCCCCGCCTCGCCGAAGCGGTCGCGGATGCTCGCGTCGGGCAGCTGCGCGAAGCCGCCGAGGGTGTGCACGCCGAGCCGGTGCAGCATGCTCGGCAGCTCGTCGTCGCCGAGCACCCCGACCGGCAGCGCGCTCAGGAACTCACGGCTGCGCCCGGGCGGCACGATCGCCTCGCGGTCGGCGCCGGCGGCGAGCTCCGCCGTGAATCGGTCGTCGGCCACGCCGAAGCTCGCCCTCAGCCCGAGCTGCTCGAGCGCGCCGCGCACCGCGTCGAGGGCACGCGACTCCGACCCGTAGAACCTGCTCGCCCCGCGCATCCGGAACGCCAGCGCCCCGTCGCCGATCGGCTGCGCCGCCGGCACGACCGCCAGCACCGCGCGCACCACCCGCTCGAAGGCGAGCGCCTCGCCCACCGGGTCGGCGGGCGCGAGCGCGAGCATGGGCGACGCAGCCTGCGCGTCGCGCACCCGCATGCCCACCCGCACGCCGTCGGCTCGGGCGCCCTCGTCGCACGCCACGATGCGCAGCGCGTGCACGATCGCGCCGGGCTTGCCCTGCTCGCCGCCGCCGGGCAGCGCGCCCGTCTGCCGCGCCACCACCACCGGCCAGTCGGGCACGCGCAGCACGCCCACCCGGCTGGTGCGCACCCGCACCGCGGTGCTGCTCGTCGTCTCGTCCACACTCCATGATCGAACATACGTTCGATCGTCGTCAAGCGGATGCGGCGCGTCGCGCCGGGCGGTCCGGTGCCGTCGTGTGCGGTGCCCGTCGCGCCCGGACCGTCACGCCCGGGCATGCGGGAGTGCGGGACGCAACCCAGCGCGTCCCGCACCCGCTCTGTTCACCGCGTGACGTGCACGCGGCGTCGCGCCAGCAGCAGCATCCCGAGCGCCAGCAGCGTCAGCGCCGGGAGCAGCAGCTCGCCCGAGCCGGCACCGGTCTGGGGCAGCATGCCTCCGGAGCCGGAGCCGGAGCCGGAGCCAGACGCGCGCGCCGTGCCGGCATCCGCCGTCACGGGCATGCGCTGCACGGTCTTGTTGACCGCCGGCTGGTCGGATCCGCCTCCGCTGCCGACCTCGGCACCGGAGTCGCCGGCACCGCTGCCATCAGCCGGGTCGGCGGGGTCGGCCGGGTCGGCAGGCACCGTCGGGTCCGTGGGATCGGTCGGGTCGACCGGCACGGTGGGGTCAGTCGGCACCGTCGGGTCGGTCGGCACAGTCGGGTCGGTCGGCACGGTCGGATCGGTCGGGACCGTTGGGTCGGTCGGCACGGTCGGATCTGCAGGATCGACCGGCGAAGCCGGCGAGTCGCAGTCGCCCGCCAGCCCGCCGAGCGAGACCGCCAGGCAGACGTCGGCATCCACGCCGAGCAGGTCGCCCAGGTCGAGGCCGGCATCCGCATCCACGATCGCGTCGACATGGGGCAGCAGGCCATCGCCCGCCAGGCCATCGCCCGCCACGCCATCGCCCGCCACGCCATCGCCGAGGTCGACGATCACATCAGCGATCACGTCGGCATCGACCTCACCGAGCAGACCATCACCGAGCAGACCGTCACCGAGCACGCCATCCCCGAGCAGGCCATCGCCCAGCTCGACGACGAGGTCGGCATCGATCGCTGCACCGACATCCGAGAGCAGACCATCGCCCGCTCCCCCATCGGCCAGGTCGACGATCACGTCAGCAGCCACGTCGGCCACGACGCCGGAGAGCGCATCGCCCTCGTCAGCCGCGCCACCGAGCAGCCCGTCGCCGAGATCCACCAGCGCGTCGACGTCGACGACCGCTTCAGCTCCAGAGAGCAGGCCGTCGTCAGCGACGCCGTCGCCGACGTCGACGATCACGTCAGCCTCCACGTCGGCCACCGTGTCGGAGAGCAGGCCATCGCCCGCCATCCCGTCGCCGAGGTCGACGACCGCATCCGCGTCCACGACCGCCTCAGCGCCCGAGAGCAGGCCGTCGCCGGCGACCCCGTCGCCCAGATCCACGACCGCATCCGCGTCCACGACCACCTCGGCGCCGGAGAGCACGCCGTCGCCGGCGACCCCGTCGCCCAGGTCCACGACCGCGTTCGCATCCACGACCGCCTCAACGCCGGAGAGCACGTCGTCGCCCCGAGCCTCGTCACCGAGGTCGACGACCGCATCCGCGTCCACCGCCACGACCGCCTCATCGAGGACGTCATCGTGCACGACGCCATCGCCGAGGTCGACGATCACGTCAGCCTCCACGTCGGCCACCGCTTCGGAGAGCAGCCCATCACCCGCGACCCCGTCACCGAGGTCGACCACAGCATCCGCGTCGACCGCCGCCGAGTCGTCCGAGAGCACGCCGTCGCCGGCGACCCCGTCACCGAGGTCGACCACAGCATCCGCGTCTACGACCGCCTCGGCACCCGAGAGCACCCCGTCACCCGCGACCCCGTCACCCAGATCGACCACAGCATCCGCGTCCACGACCGCCTCGGCACCCGAGAGCACCCCGTCACCGGCGACCCCGTCACCGAGGTCGACCACAGCATCCGCGTCGACGACCGCCTCGGCACCCGAGAGCACCCCGTCACCGGCGACCCCGTCACCGAGGTCGACCACAGCATCCGCGTCGACCGCCGCCGAGACGTCCGAGAGCACGCCGTCGCCGGCGACCCCGTCACCGAGGTCGACCAGCGCGTCCACGTCGACGATCGCCTCGACGCCCGAGAGCAGGCCGCTGCCCACCCCGAGCACCGACGATCCGGATCCGACATCGTCGGTCTCCGCCGCACTGGCCACGCCAGTGCCTGCGGCCCAGAGGCCGCCTGCGAGCGCTGCTGTCCACAGCGCGCGCTTCATGAGCTTGTTCATCGCTCTTCCCTTTCATGGAGTGATCTGCCGCTCCGCTCCGGAACGGCTGCGTGCCGCGCGCATGGCACGGCCCGGATCGCTCAATCAGGGCTGGCGGTGAGCTCCTCCACAGGGGCGCTGGGGATGCGGTCGGACTCGACCGCACCGGCCTCACCGCTCGCGGGCGCGAGCAGGAGGTGGTCATGGGTGATCGCCGACGGCGGCGACGAGCCGGCCGTGGCACCGCTCGAGCCCGAGGGCAGAGCGGCGGGCTGTGCCGGCGCGCGGACGTCGGCGGCATCGCGATCCGGCGGCGAAGCCCCTCGGATCACGGGCGTGCCCGCGTTGGACGTCGGGGATCCAGCCGTCGCTGCGGCGCCGGCGACGCTGCGCCGCTCGAGCGCGACGGGGGCGGATGCGTCGACGACGTCGGGCGCCACGCCCGGCTCGGAGGCGTGCGCGGCCGCGTCGCTGGGCAGCGGCTCCTCGGCGCCGGCCTCCGGCACGAGCGCCGGCCCGGCCTCGACGACCGGCGGAGCAGTCGGGACCACGGGCTCGATCACCTGCGCGCCAGGGGTGACGACCTCGACGCCCGCCTCGAGGACTGGGTCGACGATCGCGCTGACCGGCCGCTCGCCGAGCAGGTCGTCGACCACAGGCAGCGCCTCGACCGCACCGTCGACGGTGTCGACGACCGGGTCGAGCGCCGTGAGCACCGGGGACAGCACCGAGCCGGTGACGGCATCGAGCACCGGGTCGGTCACCTGGTCGAGCACCGGCACGACCATCGGCGCGACGGCATGATCGATGACCGCCTCGACCGGCTGCGTCACGGGCGCGAGCGGCTGCAGCGCGGGCGCGAGCGCCTCGGTCGCGTCGCCGGCAGCGCCGGGCGCTGCGACGACCGCCTGCACGACGGGAGCGACCGGGGCGACGACCGGAGCCGTGATCGGCTCGACGATCGCCTCGACCGGATCGAGCGTCGCGCCGAGCTCGTCGACCAGCGCGTCGACCGGTGCTGCAGCAGCGCCGACCAGGCTGCCGAGCAGGTCGCGGCCGTCGTCGTCGGCAGCACTGGCCGCGGAGGCGCCGCCGATGAGGGAGAGGCCGACGGCACCGAAGGACGCCGCGGCGATCGCCAGGGCAAGGCGCAGCGGGCGGAGGCTTGTGCCTGCGCTCGCTGCCGACATGATCGCCCCCGAAGATTGCAGCCTTCTCGACTCTGTCCGGGTCAGGCTACGCCGCGCCTCCCGGCAGAGCAACGCATTTCTGACGTTCCCAGAACCTTCCCAGGACGGAAGGTTTCAGGCCGCCGGCTGCATCAGCAGCGCAGCGTCGCCGAGCACCGGCTCGGGCGCACCGGCACCGGCGATCGGGATGCGCGCGAGCCTCGGCGCCCCTCCGGCGGCCGCCTCGACCAGGAGGCTGCCGGTCGCGATGCGGCCATCCCCGTCGGCGAGGCCGCCCCACTCGGCCCGCACGCTGCGCACGACGGTCGCTGCATTCGGCCACGGGCCGACGACGAGCAGGGTCGACGACGACTGCCGCAGCCGGGCGGCGAGGCGCGCCGCGTCGGTGGGCGCGACCCGCGGCGGCGCGGCGGCCAGCACGACCGGCATCGCATCGGCGAGGCTCGCCACCACGTCGAGCCATGCGCGGCCCGGCTGCGGCACGAGCGCGATGCGGTCGATCGCCACGCCCAGGTCGCGAGCCGCCTCGATGCCGAGATCGGCCATGCCGACGATCGCGCCCCAGCCCCCGGCGGGCATGACAGCGCCGAGACAGGCGAGCGCGAGGCTGCGCGACTCGATGCTGTGCGCAGCCCCGGGGCGCAGGCTCCGCACGACATCGTCGAGCCCCGCGGGCGCCGACTCGTCGAGCGTCGGCGCCTGCTGCGGCACCGTCTCCTGCATGCTGCGCAGCCGCTCGCGCAGCGCCTCGACCGTCGCTGTGCGGTCCTCCCCCGTGCGGCGCTCGAGCCTCGTCGATGCCATCCCCATCCCTCCATCTTCGAACGTGTGTTCGAATCGGTCAAGCCCCGGCGGCGTGTCGAGCCATCAGTCGCCATGCGATGATCGAAGCGACCCGCGACGCGGGCAGCTGCGACGAGGAGGCTCGATGGCGACCACCGCCGACGACCCGAGCGTCGCACCCACCGCTGACGCGAAGGCCCCCGTGCTCTGCGTCACCACGAACCCCGCGATCGACATCACGTACACGATCGACGAGCTGCGGGTCGGCGTCAGCCACCGGGTGCCCACCGGCCTCGCCTGCGCCGGCGGCAAGGGCGTCAACGTCGCCCGCGTGCTGCGGCAGCACCACGAGCCCGCGATGGTCATCGCCCCGATCGGCGGGCCGGTGCGCGTGCTGTTCGTGCACGACCTCGACCGCTCCGGCATCCCCCACCGCCTCATCGACGTCGACGCGCCCACCCGGCGCACCACCGCGATCGTCACGCCGGCCGGCACCACCAACCTCAACGAGACCGGCGAGGCCATCGACGCCGCCAGCTGGCAGCGCGTGCTCGAGGCTGTGCGCGCCGAGGCAGCCGGATCCCGGGTCATCGTCTCGGCAGGCTCGCTACCGCCGGAGACGCCGGCGCACCTGTGCGCGAGCGTCGTCGAGATCGCGCTCGCCGCGGGCAAGCCGGTGATCGTCGACGTCGGGGGCGCGCAGCTGCCGCACGCGGTCGCCGCAGGCGCCACCGCCGTGAAGCCCAACCGCCACGAGCTCTTCGACGCGATGGGCGGCAGCGACCCGCTCGACGCCGCCCGCCGCCTCGCCGCGCTCGGCCACGGCACCGTCTTCGCCTCGCTCGACGTCGAGGGGATGCTCGCGGTGCTGCCCGACGGCCGCGCCTGGCACGCGATGCTCGACCACGTGCTCGACGGCAACCCGACCGGCGCCGGCGACGCCGCGGTCGCCGCGATCGCGCAGGCGCTCGCCGAGGGCGCGACGCTCGAGGAGCAGCTCGCCCGCGCGACGGCGTGGTCGGCGGCAGCGGTGCTCTCGCCCCAGGCAGGCGCGATCGCCGATCCCACCGAGCTCGCCCGACGCATCCGCATCACCCCCATCGGCTGACGCGGCGCAGCCGGTCAGCCGACTCCCAGCGTTCATCCGGCGCCCACTTGGCGTGCGGCATCTCGCTGGTACGGTGTGGCCATGGAGAACCTGCGCCTCGAAGAGCTGAACGCGGCCAACATCGTCGCTGCCAACGGCATGACGCTCAAGCGCGGGCAGGAGGCGTTCCTCGCCGGCAACGCCCGCCTCGAGGAGTTCGTCAACACGCAGAGCTCCTGGCAGCGGGTGATCTTCGACGGCGAGCAGCCCGTCGCGTTCGTGATGGCGAACTTCGACCCCGAGGTCGACCGCGAGGAGTACCGCTCGAGCATCCTGCGCATGTACGTCGCGGGCGACGCGCAGCGCAAGGGCGTCGGCAGCTTCACGGTCGATCAGGTGGCCGAGGAGGCCAAGCGCCAGGGCTTCGACAGCGTCTTCGCGGTCTGGGAAGAGGGCGAGACCGGCCCCGGCAGGTTCTTCCAGGCCGTCGGCTTCGAGATCATCGGCGAGAACGAGTACGGCGAGTCGATCGGCCGCAAGAGCCTCTGACGCCGCTCGCGCGAGCGTGAGCCGCTGATGCGTCGACTGGTCGCGGCCGTCGTCGCGGCAGCCGTGCTGGCCGTCACCGGCTGCGCGGCCGCGGCACCCGAGCGCCGCGACACGGGCGTCGCGCTCTTCCAGTGGAGCTGGAACGCCATCGCCGACGAGTGCGGCGTGCTCAGCGACGCCGGCGTCGCCTGGGTGCTCACCTCGCCGCCGCAGGAGCACGTCGACGGCCGCACCGCCGGCGTGCCCGGCACAGACGGCACCGAGTGGTGGTGGTCGTACCAGCCGACCTCCTACCAGGTCGAGTCGCGCCTGGGCACCCGCGCCGAGTTCGCCGCGATGACCGCCGCGTGCGGCGAGGCGGGCGTCGACGTCTACGCGGATGCGGTCATCAACCACATGGCGGGCGTCGAGTCGGGCTCGGGCTGGGCAGGCACCGCGTTCACCCACTACGCGTACCCGGGCACCTACTCGCGCGCCGACTTCCACGACTGCGACCGGAACCCCGACGACGACATCGACGGCTACACCGAGCCGTTCGTGATCCAGCACTGCGAGCTCGAGAACCTGGCCGACCTCGCGACCGAGTCGCCCCGCGTGCGAGAGACCATCGGCGCCTACCTCGACGACCTGCTCTCGCTCGGCGTCACCGGATTCCGCCTCGACGCCGCCAAGCACATCGACCCGGACGACGTCGCCGCGATCGTCGCCGCGCTGCCCGAGGGCACACCGGTGATCAGCGAGGTGATCCGCGGCGCGGGCGAGCCGGTGCAGCCCGAGCAGTACACCGGCTTCTCGACGGTGTGGGAGTTCGGCTGGGCCGAGCGCGTCGGCTCGTTCGTGCAGGACGGCTCGGCCAGGGCGCTCGCCGACCTCGACCCCGACTCCTACGGGCTGCTCGAGCGGAGCGCGCGCACCTTCCTCGTCAACCACGACACCGAGCGCAACGGCACCACGCTCTCCTACCGCGACGGCCGCGAGCTGTCGGCAGCGACCGCCGTCATGCTCGCGACCGACTACGGACCGCCGACGCTCCACTCGGGCTACGCCTTCTCGGAGCGTGATCAGGGTCCGGCGCTCGAGGCCGACGGGTCGGTGGCGGATGCGTCGTGCACCGGCGACGAGGTGCCCGACCGCATCGTCGATGGCTGGGAGGACCGCGCGTGGGTCTGCCAGCACCGCTGGCCGGGCACCCTCGAGCTGGTCTCGTGGCGCACCCGCGTCGTCGACGCGCCGGTGACCGAGCAGTCGTCGATGGAGTCGGCCTACGTCTCGCTCCGCGGCGAGACGGCGGCCATGATCGTGCAGCTCGACGACGAGCCGGTCGCCGTGCAGGTGCCTGTGACGCTCCCCGACGGCAGCTACTGCGACGTCGTGGTGCCCGACTGCGCATCCGTCATCGAGGTCGCGGGCGGCGTCGCCGCGATCGAGCTGGAGCCTTGGCAGGCGGTGGCGCTCGACCGGTTCACGCGGCCGTAGCCGGCTGACGCCTCCGCTGGTCAAGGATCGGCGCGAGCGCGCGCTCCTCGACCAGCGCGGCGGCTACACCAGCGACTCGCGCCAGGCGCGGTGCAGCGAGGCGAACTTGCCGCCAGCGGCGATCAGCTCGTCGGGCGAGCCGTCCTCGATGATGCGGCCGTGCTCCATCACCAGCACCCGGTCGGCGATCGCGACCGTCGAGAGGCGGTGCGCGATGATGATCGCCGTGCGGTCGGCGAGCAGCGTCGTGAGGCCCTGCTGCACGAGCCGCTCGGAGGGGATGTCGAGCGAGGCGGTCGCCTCGTCGAGGATCAGCACGCGCGGGTCGGCGAGGAACGCGCGCGCGAACGACAGCAGCTGCCGCTGGCCGGCGCTCACGCGGCCGCCGCGCTTGTTGACGTCGGTGTCGTAGCCGTCGGGCAGCGCCTCGATGAACTCGTGCGCGCCCACCGAGCGGGCGGCCGTCTCGATCTCGTCGTCGGTCGCCCCCGGCTTGCCGAGCGCGATGTTGTCGGCGACGGTGCCCGAGAAGAGGTAGGCCTCCTGGGTCACCATCACCACCGCGCGACGCAGGTCGTCGTTCGTCAGCTCGCGCAGGTCGACGCCGTCGAGCTGCACGGAGCCCTGCGTCGGGTCGTAGAAGCGCGACACCAGCTTGGCGAGCGTCGACTTGCCGGCGCCGGTGGTGCCGACGAGCGCGATCGTCTGCCCCGAGGGGATGTGCAGGTCGAAGTCGGGCAGCACGACCTTGCCGCTGCCGTAGGCGAACTCGACGCCGTCGAAGTCGATCTGGCCGCGCGAGGCGGGCAGCGCCCGCGGCGCGACCGGCTCCTTGACGGTCGGCTCCTCCTCGAGCACGCCGGAGATCTTCTCGAGCGCGGCCGAGGCCGACTGGTAGCCGTTGAAGAACATGCCGATGCCCTGGATGGGCTGGAAGAAGTTGCGCGCGTAGAGCGCGACACCCAGCAGCGCGCCGATCTGCATGGTGCCGTCGGCGACGCGCAGGCCGCCGACCAGCACGAGCGTGGCGATCGTGATCGCGCCGATCGCCATGATGCCGGGCTCGTAGATGCCGAAGATGTTGATGGTGCGGAAGTTCGCGTCGCGGTAGTCGTCGACGCGCTCGTCGAACTCCTGCTGGTTGGCGCCCTCCTTGCGGAACGCCTTCACCGCCCGGATGCCCGTCATCGTCTCGACGAAGTGCACGATCATGCGCGCGCTGGTCGTGCGCGTCTCGCGGAACAGCACGGTCGAGCGCACCTGGAACCAGCGCGTCAGCAGCACGGCCGGGATGAGCGCGATGCCGATGATCAGCCCCGAGAGCGGGTCGAGGATCGCCATCGCGATCCCCGTGAACGACATGAACAGCACGCCGCGCACGAGCTCGTTGAGGCCCTGGTCGAGCAGCTCGCGGATCGACTCGAGGTCGCTCGTCTGGCGGGCGATGATGCGGCCCGAGGTGTACGACTCGTGGAACTCGAGGCTCAGCCGCTGCGCGTGGTCGAACAGCCGCCGGCGCAGCTCGAACAGCACCGTCTGGCTGATGCGCGCGACGCCCACGGTGTAGAAGTACATGAGCACGCCGCCCACGACCGCCGCGACGATGTAGGCCACCGTGGCGCCCCACAGCGGCATCCAGTCGGCGCGCTCGACGATCGACGGCAGGCCCCGGTCGATGCCGTAGGCGATCAGCATCGGCCCGGCGATGTTCGCGGCCACCGCGATGACGACCAGGATCATGGTCACGACGACCTTGGCCACGTGCGGCCGCAGCAGGCTGCCGAGCAGCTTGCGCGACCGCGCGCGGATCGCCTTCGACTCGGCCTTGGTGTAGTCGGTGCGGTCCTCGCCCTGCACGCCCTGGACGGTCATCGGGAGACCCCCTCGGTCTGCGCATCGAGGTCCTCGACGTCGATGGTCTGCATCGAGCCGGTGATCGTCTCGATGCTCTTCCTGTCGCGCTCGGCCTCCTCGAGGCTCGAGATCACGTAGCGGTAGTGCTCGCTGCGGGCGAGCAGCTCGGAGTGGGTGCCGACGTCGACGATCCTGCCGTCGCGCATCAGCGCGACGCGGTCGGCGAGCTGCACCGTGCTCGGGCGGTGGGCGACGATGAGCGCCGTGGTGCGCTCGAGCACGTGGCGCAGCGCCTCCTCGACCTGTGCCTCGGTCTCGACGTCGAGCGCCGAGAGCGGGTCGTCGAGCACGAGCACCGCCGGGTCGGCGGCGACCGCCCGGGCGAGCGCGAGCCGCTGCCGCTGGCCGCCGGAGAGCGAGAGTCCCTCCTCACCGATCTGCGTGTCGAGCCCCTTCGGCAGGTCGCGCGCGAAGTCGGCCTGCGCGATCGCGAGGGCGCGGTCGAGGGCCTCCTCCGACGCATCCGGGGCACCCATCAGCACGTTCTCGCGGACGGTGGCCGAGAACAGCGTGGCGTCCTCGAAGGCCATCGCGACGTGGGTGCGCAGCTCCTCGAGCGTGAGGTCGCGCACGTCGACGCCGTCGAGCAGCACGCGGCCGCCGGTGACGTCGTAGAGCCGGGCGGGCAGCGCCGTGAGCGTGGTCTTGCCGGAGCCGGTGATGCCGATCAGCGCCATCGTCTCGCCAGGCCGGATCACGAGGTCGGCGCCGTCGACGAGGTCGCGCTCGTGCTCCTGCGCGTCCTGGTAGCGGAAGCGCACGCCCTCGAAGACGAGCTCGCCCCTCGGCTCGGCGATCGAGACCGGCGAGGCGGGGTCGACGATCGTGTTCTCGGAGTCGACGATCTCGTGGAAGCGGCGCGACGCGTTCGACGCGTCGATGAGGAAGGCGAACAGGAAGCCGATCGACTCGATCGGCCAGTTGAGCACCATCGCGACCGCGAAGAACGCGAAGAGCGTGCCGACCGTGATCTGCCCGCTCGCCGCGAGCCAGACGCCCAGGAACAGGCAGACGGCGTAGGAGATGTAGGGCACGATCGTCAGCCACATCCAGAGGCTGCCGTCCATGCGCGCCTTGTCGATCTCGGTCTCGCGCAGCGTCTTCGCCTGGTCGGTGAAGCCCTCGAGGGCGTGCCGGCCGCGGCCGAAGGCCTTCAGCACGCGGATGCCGTGGATCGACTGCTCGACGGTGGTCGCGAGGTCGCCCGCCTGATCCTGCGCCGCACGAGAGATCGTGAAGTAGCGGCGCTCGAAGCGCAGCGCGAAGAAGACGATCGGCGCCGAGAGCACCACGAAGACGCCGGCGAGCAGCGGGCTCCAGAAGAAGAGCACACCGATGCCGACCACCAGCGTGATCGCGTTGACGACCAGCAGGGGTGCGCCGAAGGCGGTGAAGCGGCGGATCATGCCGAGGTCCTGCACCGCACGGCTGAGCAGCTGGCCCGACTGCCAGCGGTCGTGGAACGCGACCGGCAGCGCCTGCAGCTTCGCATAGAGGGAGCGGCGCATCGACGCCTCGACCTTGGTCGAGGGCAGCGTGACGAGGAACCGCCGCATGTAGACGAAGAAGGCCTCGCCGAGCGCGAGCGCGAGGATCGCGAGCGCCACCGGCCAGACGGCGGCCGAATCGGCGTCGGCGAGCGGGCCGTCGACGAGCGCGCGCATCGCGATCGGCGTCGCCAGGCTCAGCAGCGCCGAGACGAGCGCCGCCGCGGTGCCCCACAGCAGGCGCGGCAGCACCGGCCGCAGGAAGGGCAGCAGGCGCGAGAGCGCTGCCAGGTGCCCGATGGGCTTCTGCTCTGTCGAATGGTCCGGGGGCGTGGCAGACATGGGGGATCCTTCGGAATCGCGGGCGGGATGGGCCGGCGATGATGTGTGCGACCGGTGGGTCGCGATGGCGGTGCGGTGCCGGGCTCAGCGTGGCGCTGGCACGGCGGGGCGAGCGGGGCTCGCGACGGGGAGATCCCTGGCTGCTACCGGCGCCCGGCGAAGCCGACGCGGGTGCGGAGGGCGCGGGCGGCAGCGATCGGGGCGTTCGTCGTCGTGCTCATGGCATCCTCCTGGCATCGGCCGCTCCTGGGTGGCGCGGACAGCCTTCGATTCTAAGCAGGCGCACAGGCTCGCGTCTACCCCCCGACAAGACTCACCTAAGGTGCTCGCGAAATGGGGCGCATGGCCACCGAGCGGCTACACCACTTTATGGGGCACTACTCCGATCGGCGACGAGCACTTCCATCCACGCACGCTGCCTGCCAATGATCTCCCCGCATACCTCCGCACACACTTCCAAGGCGTCCCCGAACGCACGGTAGTTCTCACCCTCCACGAAAGCGCAGAACACGCAGCCGACCGCCTCTACCGCATCGACGGCACCATCGAACCAATCAGCGAACAGGAATGCCGCTACACGGCCCACGTCGACTCATACGAATGGCTTGCGCTCTCCCTTACACTCACCGACATCGAGTTCACAATCGAATCACCGGACGACTTCCGCGCCTACCTCGCTCACCACGCAAACAGAATGCTCCGCGGAGCCCTCCCGCCAAGATAAGCCTCTTCGTCACGCAGCCCCACTGACACCAGTCCATGTGTCACCAGCCCATGTGTCACCAGTCCATGCACGTATGCCACGGCTGGGCCGTGGTGCGCACCTTCCTCATGAGGCGACTCATGAGGGAGGCCGAGATGAAGGGCGGGGTGATCCTGTTCCGCGGCACAGGTGCTGCCGCGCGCCGCTATGTCGAGGCCGACCGCTCCCGCGCGGACGAGTACTACCTCGGCGCGGACGACGCCGTGGCTGAGTACGCGGTGCTCGACTCTCACGGTGAGATCGCTTCCACTCGTTCGCTGACCGCTGAGGAGTATGAGGGGTGGGTGGACTGGACGGAACCTGTCACGGGCAAGTCGATGGGCACCCCACGCAATCCCGGCGAGAGGTCGAAGGGGTCGCCGTTGTTCGCAGAGATGACGATCAACGCCCCCAAGAGCCTTTCGGTCGCTGCCGCGCTCCACCCCGAAGTGTCGGCGGCGCTGGACGCGGCGCAGCAGGACGCGCTGGGAGAGATTCGACGCTGGCTTGGCCAGCACTCGGTGACAAGGGTCGGGCCGCGCGACCAACGGGAAGTGCTGTCTATCGAGCGGATGCAGGTCGTCGGCATCACTCACAAGACATCGCGGGCTGGTGATCCGCACCGGCATATCCATATGCAGATCGGTACTCGGGTGTTTGCGGCTGGGAAGTGGCGGGCGCTCGATACTGCGGCGTTGTTCAAGCAGCAGGGCGCGATCCGCGCTCTCGGCACCGCGGTCATCGCCGCGCACCCGCACCTCGCACAGACCCTCGCAAAGCACGGCCTGACGCTCGACCCAGTGTCCGGTGAGGTGGTGGAGTTGCAGCCATTCAACGGGGTGATGTCGAAGCGTTCGGCCCAGATCAGACGCAACCTTGACCGCCTCGAAACCGAATGGGAGCAGCAGCATCCCGGAGAGGGGCTCGGCCCGGTGATGACAGCGCGGCTGCAAGGCATCGCCTGGACACACGAACGGCCTGGAAAGAAGCCCGCTGACTTGAAGAATGAGCAGTGGTGGGTGCAGGAACTCGCCGACGCCGGATACGACCCCGCTGCGCGTCAACGCCGCACCGTGCAGCGTTCGGTGTTGTTGGATGATCTTGCGGTGCAGGAGGTTGCATCCCGTGCGCTGGATCGCTGCGCCGCTGCATCATCGGCATGGACGAGGCACACAGTGCAGGAGCACGTCACCCGCATCACCACCGAACACGGCGTACGAGCGACCCCCGCTGAGTTGCGCGAGTTCATCACGATGGCGACCGTGCTGGCGGTCTCGGATTGCTTCTCCGTGCTCCCACCGGATGCGGCGATGCCGGAGCATGTCGCGCACCTGACCAGCCTCACCGTGGTCGCCGCCGAAACCGCGCTCCGCGACCAACTCACTGCCAGCACACCGAAGCAAGAGCCCGCCCACCCGGAGGTGACCGAGGCCGCACGCGCGGCGGGGCTGGATGACGGGCAGGCGGTCGCTGCTGCTGCGGTTGCGTCGTCTGATCCGTTGGTGATCGTAGAGGGCGCTGCGGGGAGCGGGAAGACGACGATGCTGCGCACCGCCATCGACGTCTCCGCCGAGCACGGGCGGGGATCGCGGGTGGTTGCGCCGACGCTGCGCGCGGCGCAGGTCGCGCACGACGAACTCGGCATACCCGCCACGAGCGTTGCAGCACTCGTGCACGCGCACGGATGGAGATGGAACCGCGACGGCGTATGGACACGCCTCACTCGCGGCGACACCGACCCCGACACCGGGCGAACCTACACCGGCCCGCCGAAAGAGGCGCGGCTGTTGCGAGGTGAGCGGGTGATTGTGGACGAGGCCGGGATGCTCGACCAAGACACCGCCCACGCCCTCCTCACTGTGACCGCCGAGGCAGGCGCAACTATCGCGCTCGTCGGCGACCGCGCCCAGTTGCCCGCCGTCGGCCGGGGTGGTGTGCTCGACATGGCCGCCCAGATCAGAGGCCGCACCTACGATATGACTGAACTGCACCGGTTCGCTAACGCTGCATACGCGGCCCTCACGTTGACGATGCGCGACCGTGAGAACCCCGGCGACGTGTTCGACCGGCTCACCGCGATGGGGCTGGTGACGCTGCACCTGGACGAGGAGCAGGCCCGCGACCAAATCACGGAGCACGCTACCCAAGGTGATGCGATTACGGTCGCCTCGAACGACGAAGCCGCTGCCCTGAACGAGCGCATCCGCACAGGACGGGTCGAGCGTGGTGAGGTCGATGACACGATCACAGTGACTGGCAGCGATGAACTGCCTATCGGTCGGGGGGATCTGATCCAGACGCGGAAGAACGACACCGCGCTTGACGTGGCGAACCGGCAACAGTGGATCGTCCAGCACGTCACCGACGACGGTACCATGTACGCTCGCGAAACCGGCAGCGGGCGCAGAAACCCGCGCACCGTCGTCCTCCCGCCTGAGTACGTGAGCGAATACGCGCACCTGTCCTATGCCGCGACTGCGTATGGCGTCCAAGGCGCAACCGTCAACGTCTCACACACGATGCTCACAGCGGCGTCGAGCGCAGCAGGCGTCTACGTCGGTATGACACGAGGCCGCGAGCACAACCGGTTGCATGTCATTGCCGAGGATATGGCGGATGCGCGGGCGCAGTTCGTTGATGCGGTGAAGCGTGACCCCGCCGACCGCGGCCTCGACCATGCCACCGCACAGTCCGTCGAAGCAGTACGCGGCATCGTCAAAAACGGCCCGATCCGGCGCGTCACCGAAGAACTCGTCCGACTCGACAGGGAGGCCCAGCGTGCCGAACGAGCGGCTGAGCGGTGGGAGCAGACCGCGAACAGGCTCGACGCCCAACTAGCCGCACACACGGTCGAGAAGGAGAAGGACGCCGCTGTGCTTCGTCAGGCCGAGGAAGAAGCGGCGCGGGTGCGTGCCGAGGTCACCGCGCCTCTCGCGGAGCAAGCCGAACGCGACGGCGAGGCATACCTTGCCAGCGTCGAGGAAGAGAGGACGGCGAGCGCGCGCCTCGCCACTGTTGGGCGGTTCGGGCGACGCAAGGCTCGCGACGAGCACCGTGCTGTGAGCGACCAAGCAGCAACCATCCGAACACATCTTCGCGATGCGTGGGAGGCTGAACCGCCACGAACCCCCAGCGCACTACCCGATTGGGCTGCACAGGTCGCAGAACGGCGAGCAGAAGCCGATCCCCGCGTAAGCGAAGCCGCCCAAGCTGTAAAGGCTGCGCGCACCGAACGAACCGCGACCGGTGAACGTCACCGCAACGAGCGCCTGGCGCTCTTGGCCCACGAGTACGGGCCTGAGAACGCTCGCGCACACCAGTACGGGATGCACGCCCTCAACCCACACCGTAACGCCCGCGACGCCCGCGCACGCGCAGCCATGCTTCGTACCGAGAGTGAGAAACTCCGCAGCCTCCCGGTGAACGATGCCGCCAAACTCATCGAGAGCAAACGCGTCGAGCGAGCGCGCGCGCAGCAACAAGCCGAACAGCGTCAACGGCGGATCTCTTCGCCCGAACCATCCTCGCGTCAAGGCCCAGATTCGCCGCGTGAGCGCGGAATCGGGTTCTGACCCTTCACCTCCTAAGACTTGGACGTAGCCTGCGTCCATTCAGAAGAACAGGGGTGGATGGCTAACTAGTCGTGAGCTTGGACGGCTGCGGTGAGTCGGCGGGCGAACTGGGTGATGTCGGTTGCCATGTCGGGTGGGGCTTCGATTCGGAAGTTCGAGTCGAGGTAGCTCAGTGCTGGCAGGACTCGTTGCCACGAGTCGAGTGCGAGTAAGGCCTCGGTGCGGGTGTGGTTCACCGAGCTCAGTCGGGCATCTTCGTGCCGGAGGGCGTCAGCGACGGCGGCTATTGGGGCGTCGATGGTGATGCGCACCCTGTGGAAGGTCTCGCCGAGCCCGGATCGCAGGTATGCCACAGCACTGTCGGCAGGGAGCGGCCTTGGCTCGTACCGCGTTCCCGTGCTGTGGAACTCGCTGATACGGTCGGTGCGGAAGATACGCCAGTCCTCGCGATCAAGATCCCACCCCAGCAGGTACCAGCGCAGTTCGATATAGACCTGGCGGTGCGGTTCCACTCGGCGCCTGCTGACGTTCTCGCGCGCATCAACATAGCCGAACGTGACGATCTCTTGAGCGGCGACGGCATCCCCGATACTTCCGAGTGCCACCGCGTGAACGCTCGGCGCGATGCGCCGTTCCGCTTCGACACTCATGCGCAGGGTCAAGGCTCTGCGTCGTAGTCGTGCCGGTAAGAGTGCATCGATCTTTCCATACGCACGACTGGCGGCGTCGCCGAGAGTTCCTGGCTGCGCAGGAGCGTTCGTGGCGAGGGTGGCCAAGCTGATTACTGCAGCAATAGTCTCCTCGTCATCGAGCACGAGCGGAGGCACCCGCTGCCCTGCGGCGAGTTGGTAGTGACCTCCTGGACCTGGCCGCGTAGTCACTGGGTACCCATATCCTCGTAGCCGCTCGACGTCTCGCCGTAGCGTCCTAGGGCTCACCTCCAGGCGTGCCGATAGTTCCTCCCCGGTGAACGCCTGCCCGCTCTGCAATGTGGCGAGCAGGCGCAGCATTCTCTCAGTGACATCGGCCATGACATCATCCTAAAGATGCGGTCAGAATCAGACCACATCTCCTGTTAGCGTCGAAGTGAACCGACGTAAGGAGTGGAGACATGACGATAGGGGTAATGACGCCGAACGGACACGTTGGGGCGCATGTCCTCCGTCTGCTCGTGCAGGCGGGAGAACGCCCGCGGGCGTTGGTTCGCAACCCGAACAAGCTGGATCAGAGCATCGCGGACTACGTCGATATTGCTATGTTGGACGCCTGGAACGAACCTACTGTTGTCGAGGCGACCCGAGGGCTCGAAGCGGTGTACTGGGTCAGCCCGACCGCGACGGACAGCGACCCGCTCGCAGCGCACTCCCTCGCCGCACGCAACATCCGCACCGCAATCGAGACCAATCGAATCGAGCGAGTGGTGTTCCAGTCCAGCGTAGGAGCCGAGAAGCGGCACGGTGTCGGAGAAATTGACGGCCTCGCCGCAACCGAGTTGGAGTTGGAAGCCAGCGGCGCTTCGGTCGCGCATTTGCGATGCGGGTATTTCTTCACGAACCTACTCATGGACATCGACTCGATCCGCGGAGGTGTCCTGAGCACAGCGATGGACATCGAGCGCCCGATCGCTTGGGTCGCTCCCGCCGACATCGCTACGGTCGCAGTAGGGCGCCTGCTCTCCCGAACGTGGAGTGGTCGCGAGGTTCAGGCAGTCCACGGCCCCGAAGACCTGTCGTTCACACAAGCCGCGGCGATCCTTTCGACCACGCTAGACGCGCCCGTGTCAGCGCTTCAGCTCAGCGACGATAACGTCCGATCCGCGCTCGGCGAATTCGGCCTGCCCGAGGCCCAGATCGAGGCAATCGTGATGATGGCCGCCGGGATCAGGGATGACTTCACTCCCGAGAATCCACGTACCTACGCGACGACGACGCCCACCACTCTTTCCAGTTGGGCAGCGGAATACCTCTCTTGAACCGATTCACGGATCGTCGTGCGGACTGGCCGTAGCGCAGATGGCGGCGCCTCACGCTGCTCCGCGGCGACATCACCCGTCGATCGCTCAGGCGAGCCGCGTCTTCAGGGACGCCTGCAAGATGACGCCGTTGGCTTACCTGACGAAGTTCCGTATCATCGAAATGGCGCGTCTACTACGCGAGACCGACCTCACTATCGCGGTCATCACCAGACGCCTCGGATGGAACAGCCCAGAGTCATCCGTAACTGCGTTTGCCTGCCATTACGGAGTCACCGTGCGTCTGTCGTCGCAGCGGTCCATCATTCGCTTCAGATCTCGGGCCGGGCGAAGGCGTCGCCCGCGACGCGAAAAGTGCTAACGGAAGTGCTAAGCAACCTGTAGGTCGGGGTATCGCGGTGGATTTATCCACAGGCCAGATGCTGTAGATCGTTGATTTCATGCGGCAGAACGCTAGGTTGAGATTCGTAGCGCGAGGGGGTCGAGCTCAGTTCAACTCCCACGCCGTTGACTGCGCTCAAGCTAGGCTGGTGCACGGCAAACCAAAAGGTTAAGACGTAGCTATGTTTGCTCCCCTACGGGTATCTTCCTCGACGTAGTGGGAGGCCAGTCTGAGTGAGCGGTCACCATGTCGGCTGGACACCGCTGCTGCCGGCTGCGCTATGCTGTCCCCCGATCCGCCTGGAGTCAGCTCGCGCACTGACGACTGATACCGTTGGAAAGTGCTTAACGTAACGTTCGACACTGTCTTGATCAATGGCAGCGTTGGCACGGGGAAGACAACCACTGCCGAGAGGCTCGGCGGCGAGTTGGAGCGGTGCGGTATTCCTGGCGCAGTCATCGATGTGGACTGGTTGCGCCGATCGTGGCCTGCGCCGCCTGGTGACCCTTTCGGGACCGCACTGGCGCTGGAGAACATGCAGGCAATCGCCTCGAACTTCCGGCGCGCGGGTGCCCGCGTGATTGTGGTCGCAACAGTTGTCGAGTCACTGGAAGAGTTGCGCCGCGCTTCTGGGGCGTTGGCCTCGAGAAGGCTGTTGCATGTGCGGCTGACAACGACACCCGATGCGGCGATCTCGCGTCTGACCAGGCGGCACGCGGACGATAAAGTGATCCTGCACTGGCATCTACAGCGTCACGCGGGGCTGGCAGGTATTCTCGACCGAGCTGGCTTCACTGATGAGTTGCGTATCGACACAACTGAAAAGCAAGCCATAGAGGTTGGGCGCGAGATCCTCACTACTATTGTCGAATGAGCGAAGCCGACGACCGGTTAGACGAATGGGAGGCACTCCAGCCGCCCATCGTCTGGTGCGCACCGGAGGGCTTGCTCACGGACGCTGCCGGATCCGGCACCTGTGGCATAACTCTCACGGTGCGCACGCGCCATGTGGGTCGTTTGTCCGGCGAGTGTTCACGTCGGCGTAATGCAACCGGGCTGAGAATTTAGTCGTCGGCGTCGGGGATGAGGATGGTGGCGAGGCTGATGCGACGTTGTGCGTCATCGCGTCGTTGGAGGTAGGGCGTGAGTACTTCCATGAACTCTGTTTGAAGTTTCTCAAGGTCTTGCGTGTCGAGGTAGAGCGGTGCACTTGCGAACCCGAGGAATCCGCGCAAGTCTGTGCGTCCGTCTTCGAGAACCTCTTCGAAATCATTTGAAAGGTCGCTGACGAACATTGCGAATGCCGACCGCAACTGCAGAGTGTCCATCGCCTGCATCTCCTCATGGCCGACGTGGGCCATGCGCTCCCCGAGTGCGAGCGTACGCTCGATGGCACCACGCACCTGTCGTTCGTCGACGACCGCCAAGATTTCGGCATCAAGCAGGGCCGCGACGTGCCGGTACAGCGTGGCCTGCTTCACTTCCGGCAGTGCTTTGCGGAGCTGAGCGGTGGTCATATTGCGGCGGCCGATTTGTTGAATGATCTTCATGCGAACAGGGTGGAGCACGAGGTCGGCGACCGGACGCTCTGCAACCATGGCTCTACCCCTAACCGTTATCACTGTGATAATGTTCTCATTGATGTACCACCCATTGAAGCAGAGGAGAGCGCGATGACGCAGGCGACCTATGGAATGGCTGGCGTTGACGTGCGCTTCCCTGGCTGGGAGTCCCTGATGGTCGGGCGAAGCTTCCTGCACGTTCCGTTAGCTGCGGTTCGGTCGGCTCGCGTTGAGCCTGGCTGGTCTTCAGAAGTACTCGGCATTCGTTCTGGTTTCGTCGTGTCCGGCTATCGCAAGCTCGGCACCTTCACTCACCCCTCGGGTGTCCGGCGACTGGTGTCGATGAAACGGGGCATGCCCCTCCTTCGCCTTCACACGGTTCGTGACGAGACCGGGTTCGACGAGATCCTCCTCAGCACCGATGACGCGGAGAGCATCGCGCACAACATTCAGGCAGGCGTCGCACGATGAGCCGTGCGCCGATTGAGATCCAGGGTCTTCGTAAGAGCTTCGGTGCTGTTGACGCAGTATCGGAGGCCACGTTCATAGCGGCGTCAGGCCGGGTCACGGGCTTCCTGGGCCCGAACGGTGCAGGGAAAACGACGACGCTACGCATACTGCTAGGGCTGACCCGACCGTCCAGAGGAACGGCACTTGTGCAGGGAAAGCGCTATCGAGATCACCCCCACCCGGCACGCATTGTCGGGGCGGTGGTGGATATTGCGGGCGCGCATCCGAGGATGACCGCCAGGCAGCACTTGCTCACTTACAGTGCGCTGTCCGGGCTTTCTCGGACACGAATCGAAGCGGTGCTCGAACAGGTGGGCGCGACCGCTTTCGCTGACCGTCGCATCGGCACGTTCTCGACCGGAATGCGCCAGCGGCTCTCGCTTGCGACGGCGCTTCTGGGCGACCCAGAGATCCTCGTGCTCGATGAACCCTCCAATGGCTTAGACCCGGGGGGTATCGTTTGGCTGAGAACGTTCCTCCAAGAGTTCGCGAGATCAGGGCGCACCGTCTTGTTGTCCAGCCACGTGCTCGGTGAGGTCGAGCACACCGTGGACGATGTCGTACTCATCGATAAGGGGCGGGTGAGGCGAGCCGCCTCTCTCACCGATATTCGCTCGTCAGGCGCATCCCTTGAGGACGTGTTCCTTCGCGCGACACAGGGAGGAGACCAATGATGAGTGTGATCCGCGGCGAGCTCATCAAACTGCTCACTCTTCGTCTCGCGCTCTGGACGATCCTCCTCGCAGCAGCCTGCGGCGCACTCCTGACAGGCACACTCGCATTCATTGGGCCGGAGAACGCGACCCCGCCAATGCCCGGGCTCGATACCCCAGATGGCGTCGCGATCGTTCTCGGGCTTCCCACGGTGCTGTTGTTCATCCCCGCGCTCATCGGCACCATCGCCATCACCTCCGAGTACCGGCACCGAACTATTGGCACCACGTTCCTCGCAGTGCCAAGGCGGGGGCAGGTGCTTGGTGCGAAACTCGTCGTCTACACCCTGCTCGGCCTAACATACGGGCTCGCCTCCTCGATCGCATCCGGTGCAGCACTCTTCGCAGGAGCAGCAGCACGAGGAGTGACGATTCCGGTGCCTGTTGGCGAGATCATCCTGCCGCTACTCCAACTCGCCCTCGCAGCGGCCGTGTACATGGTGTTAGGGGTAAGTATCGGAGCGCTCGCCCGCAACCAACTCATCGCCATCGGCATCGTGCTCGGATACTTCTACTTCATCGAGTTCGTACTCATGATGCTCCCCGGCGTGAACAAGCTATACCCCTTCATGCCAGGCGGAGCCACAGCCTCGCTGACGAGCTTCTCCTTCCTCACCGACACTCTCGCCGAGCAGACCTCACTCAGCCCGGCCTCGCTGGCGTCTCCTCTCATGGGAGCCGTGATACTGCTTGCTTACGCGGGAATCGCCGGGCTCCTCGCAATATTTGTGACGTTGAAACGCGACCTGAAATGACGAAAACACCGATCGAACTCTCAACGCTCTTAACGTCACGAACCTCTGAAATGTCGGTATCCTCCGAAGCCAAACGAGGTGCAAGTCGGCGAGCTCAATTCGCCACTCCGTCAGTGGAGCACTTCTAAACGCCCATAACCCATCAAAGGAGAATCATGCGAGCAACAGGAACCTTCACAGTGGAAGCATTCACTCCCATCGAGCCACCCTTGAACGCCGGACCCGAAACTGGCACACCGGTAGCCGTCGCGACAATGGAGAAGCGCTTCGCCGGAGACATCACTGGACGTTCGACGACGCTGTTCACCTACGCACTCGACCCAGCGAGCAATATCGGCGGATACGCTGCAATGGAATCTTTCGAGGGATCGCTTCACCACCGTTGGGGAACTTTCAACTTCACGCACTCAGCGACGACAGCAGGTGAAGATCGGAGCGCAGAATCCTTCGCCATCATCCCCTCCAGCGGCACCGGCGAACTGAGTGGAATCTCAGGCGACGGGGGGATCGCCGTCGACCCCGACGGAACCCACCGGCTCTGGTTCGATTACCACCTTCCCAAATGAACGCCAACCCTGCTCGCCGCACTGAGCGGCGAGACCGCTCGGCCGAGGGAGGTAGCGGGCCTCGACGGGTGAACGCACGGGAACCGGAGGCGCAAGTGATCGTGCTCAACGGCGGATCAAGTTCGGGAAAGACGTCTATCGCACGAGCACTGCAGGAATCCCTTCCCGGAACCTGGCTGACCTTTGGGGTGGATACGTTCATCGAAGCGTTACCCGGCCGGGGCGACAGCCTGAAGTCCGGAATCAGCTACGGCCCTGATGGCACTGTCGTGGTGACGGAGCAGTACAAACGGCTGGAACGCGCTTGGTACTCAGCACTGCATACGCTGGCGCACTCGGGTGCCAACATCATTCTTGACGAGGTGCTGCTTTCCGGAAACGAAGGACCACCGCTACACCACTACTTGGGACTTGACCCCGATCTGTAGATTGCTCATCCGGTCGAGTCGGAAGGTACGCCAGTCGCTACGGGCGCGATCCCAGGAGAAGAGATACCAGCGTTGTTGGAGCCGCACTAGGCGTGCCGGTTCTACCTCACGTTGTGTCGTGTGGGATGTGTTGGCATGGTCGAAGCGCAGGATTCGGTGGGCTGTGATTGCCTCAGCGACAGTTTTCGCCGTGCCTGACTCAGGAAGTGTTCCGGCTGTGCTGGAGATGTCGGTCGTCGAGATGAGGGCGTCGACGGTGCGCCTGAGTTTGGGCGGCAAGATGCGGTGGATTTTTGCTTCGGCTCGTGCCGCAGAAGTCATAGTCTCCTCGCCGACCGTTGCTCCGTTGGCTGCCAGTTTCAGGCTCAGGACTGCCGCAATTGCTTCGTCGTCTTCGAGCATGAGTGGCGGGAGTGCTCGGCCTGCTACGAGTTGGTAGTGACCTCCGGGACCACGGCTGCTCTGGACGGGATACCCGAGGTTTCGGAGGAACTCGATGTCGCGTCGCAGTGTTCTGGGTGTGCTCTCGGTCGCCGTGGCCAGATCGGGCGCTGTCCATTGGCGGCCGCTCTGTAGCAACGAGAGTAAGCGCAGCATCCGCTCCCGTGGCGTCCTCATGTTTGCCCTCCTGCCAAACAGGTTGCGGTCAATACCTGTCCACAACTGATCGTAGCGTTGAGACATGACGAAGATGAGCGGGGACCGTGCTGCGTGGATCAGTGTCGAGCAAGCGAGGACCAACAATCTCCAAGAGGTGTCTGTGCGGGTACCGAAGCACCAGATCACCGCCTTCACCGGCGTCTCCGGGTCGGGAAAGTCGTCTCTCGCTTTCGGCACTATCGCCGCGGAAGCCACCCGCTTGGTAGCAGAGTCGTACCCGCTGTTTGTCCGCAACCGTCTGCCGTCCAGCGGACGAGCTGATGTCGATCGCATCGACGGTCTCATGTTCACGACGGTCGTGGATCAGCGCCCGTTCACGGGCAACGCGAGATCGACCGTTGGCACCGCGAGTGACATCGCGCCCTTGCTGCGGATGCTCTTCTCTCGTATCGGAGAGCCCTGCGCCGGTTACTCGCCGGCATACTCGTTCAACGACCCGTCCGGGATGTGTCCGAGATGCGAGGGATTGGGAACGGTTGACGATATCGACCTCGACCAGTTGCTCGATATGCGGCTGAGTTTGAATCAGGGTGCGATTCGTTTCCCGGCGTTTGAACCTGGCACCTATCGGTGGTCTCGAATGGTGCATTCCGGCCTTGCCGACCCCGAGACGCGCTTATCCGAGTTGCCCGACGACGTGCTCAACAGTCTCCTGTACGCGGAGGATCTGCCGCTGGCGTCCCCTGACCCGAAGTACCCGAAGTCGAGCAACTTCGACGGAGTGATTCCCAGGCTGCGCAACAGCTACCTGCGCAAGACGCCCTCTCGGCTGACCGACGAAGAACGAGCGGGGCTGGCGAGGATCGTCACTCGGCAGCCCTGTCCCGAGTGCCACGGGGCCCGGTTGAACCAGGCCGCTCGCTCGAGTCTCATAGACGGCCGGTCGATTGCTGACTGGTCCGCGCTCCCGGTCAGCGAACTACGGGACCTGGTGCACGGTGTTCATGATTCGCGCGTGAATCCGGTCCTCACAGCGATCAGCGAACGATTGAGAGCATTGGACGCCGTTGGGCTGGGATACCTGAGCTTGGACAGGCACTCGACGACGCTTTCCGGCGGCGAGGCACAGCGGGTAAAGATCGTCAGGCATCTCGGCAGTGCCTTGAGCGACGTTTGCTACATCTTCGATGAGCCCAGCGTCGGCCTCCATCCACACGACGTTCACCGGCTGCTCACGCTCCTGGCAGACCTTCGTGATGCCCACAACACCGTCCTCGTCGTCGAACACCACCCTGCGGTGATCGCTGCGGCCGATCTCGTCATCGACCTGGGGCCCGGGGCAGGGACGAACGGCGGTCACATCCAGTTCGAGGGGACACCCGACGAACTGGCCGCCACCGACACGGCGACCGGTCGGATGCTGCACGAGCAGGTGCGTCTCAACCTCAACCCTCGGACACCGACGAAGTGGGTGACCGTCGAACGTGCCACAGCCCACAACCTTCAGGATGTCACCGTTGAGATCCCGCTCGAAGTCCTCACCGTGGTGACCGGGGTCGCGGGTTCCGGGAAGAGCACCCTCGCCGCCCAAATCCTCCCAGCTCAACACCCGCAGTTTGTCGTCATCGGGCAAGAACCACTCCGTGGCGGGAACCGGTCAACCTCCGCCACCGTACTGGGAATCGCCGACCCCATCCGCCGTGAGTTCGCTCGCGCCAACCATATGGCACCGTCGTGGTTCAGCCCCAACGCAAAAGGTGCGTGTCCGGTCTGCAAGGGCAAAGGCTTAATCACTACCGACCTCGCGTTCCTCGATGACGTGAGCACACCCTGCGAGGCGTGCGGCGGGACCAGGTTCAATCCTCAGGCGCTCTCCGCCCAGTTCAAGGGACACTCGATTGCTGACGTCCTTGCAATGAACGCCTCCCAGTCCCTCGACCTGTTCAGGTCTGTCCGCGACATCACGACACCGCTGGGATGGCTGGAAGACGTCGGGCTGGGGTACCTCAGCATCGGACAAACGACGAACACACTATCCGGAGGCGAACGCCAGCGACTCCTGCTCGCCAAACACCTCAGCGACACTCCCGAACCCTCGAGATTGCGGCTCGTGTTCGACGAACCGACCGCCGGACTCCACGGCTCCGACACCGACAGACTCCTCCGACTCTTCGACCGGCTCGTGGACGAGGGAGCCACCATCACCGTCATCGAACACAACCAACGGGTCGTCGCGCACGCTGACTACATCATCGACATTGGCCCCGGCGCAGGAGAACGAGGAGGCACCGTCGTCTACCACGGACCCCCACAGGGCCTCCTCACCGCAAGCGATTCAATCACCGGGAAGTATCTGCAGTCCACTCACCCCACACTGAACACCTCGAAGCGACTATGACGACGCTCAGTGAAGGGTCGCAAAGCCACGTTTGATCGGCGATACCGTTCTGACCTGATTCCTCCTCCCGCACGGTATTCGATGCTTGCCGAAGAGGTCGATCCATGAGCAGGAAAGCTCGGGATCGCATCAAAGCCTGAACCAGCGTCTGGCTTGACAAGAAGGCTGATATTTCGCGTCCAACGGCGGACAGCGGAGACCCCGACCGCGCCCGGCACAGTGCGGCATGCAGGGCACCTACCGGCTTTGGGTGCTGATGGCGCACCTCCCTTGTGGGAGGCGTCACCGTGGACGAACACACCTCACCCGCTACCCACGATGCTGCGGGAACGACTGGCTCGACCAGCGGCGGTTACGAGAGCCCAGAAGGTCTACGTTCCCTACTAACTCGACTACACGATTCCGGGCCGGGCGCTTGGCGGGGTGACCGTGAAGCAGCCGAACTCATGCGCTACACCGCCACGAAGTACCGGCCACTCGCACGTAAGCACGGGCTGGATGCCTGGGCGGTCGCGTCCGCCGCGTTCGAGGTGATGCTCGCCCCTTCAACGCGTAACGCGGGCAACCCTTGGGCGGTGGTGACGCGTGCTGTGCAGATCACCTGTCACGCGGAGACTCGCGCTGCTGGGATGCTGACCTCTGCCAGCAAAGTACGCCACGCCTCTCGGATGGCCGGGTTCCATGATGCGGTGCGGTTCGCCGAGCGGGAGCGGCTGGCCGACTACCATCCCGCTTTCACGCACCGCGACGACGACCCGGACGAGAGCGAGCGTGAGGCGCGAGTGGCCGCTTTGCTGTCTGCCACGGTCGCGCTGTTCGAGTCTGCGGGTTGGGATGCTGCGCTCGTTGCCGAGTGCGTCGAGCATGTGGCCTACCGGCTTGCCGATCTCTCCTCGCGTCAGCGAGGGGTCGAGGTGCTGCGCCGTGACCGCACGATCCCAATGCTGCTCGGTCTGCCGCCCCGGTCGTGGTCTGCGCTGTTGCGGATCACACTCGGGCATCCCGACCTGAAGCACGCGGGCACGCCGATGGGTGATGGTGTGCTGCTGCGATTACTGAACGGCGAAACGCTGGACGCTCTGTGCAACGATCAGGCGCTGATGAAGATGATCCGCACCGCCAACCCCGACAAGCACGCCGCGCCTTGATTTGGGGGTGGGGCTCCGCACCTAACGGTATGAGCACCCGCACCGTTACCCCCACTGACACCTCCACCGCCCCTGAGCCGTCGCCTAACTCCACGCTCGGCGCTCAGCTTGCCGCCGCCTCGCGGCGCGCGCAGGGCTTCACCACCGTCGTAGATGATCCAGCCGTGCTGACTCGGCTGCGCGGACTCTGCAACGCTCCGCGCCCCATGCGTGTACCCGTCGCCGAGCAACGCGAAGGCCCCGCACCCTGACATGCTTTCGTAGCCAGGAACGCGGGGCCGGTCACGCATCGTCGGGGCTATGCGCGCCAGATGAACTCGACCCGGCGTGCGAGCACTGCCGCGCGGTGCGCGTCTCGGCGCACGTGGAAGTCCTCGGTGCTCTCGTTGCGGCGCTTGGGGACAGCGGTCATCATGTCTGCGGGGTGAGCGTGCACGAGTACCGCTTGCAGGATCAGGCTCGCGGCCTGGTACTGCCACATCGGGGTACGCCCCTTCCACTCAGCCGCAACCGTGGTCATGTCGATGTTGAGCCCTGCGTGCTGCTCGGGCATCGTCGCCGCATGCTCGCGGCGGGTCGACTCGATCCGCTCCGCAATCCTCGCACGTTGCCGCACCCACATGGTCTTGTCGATCAGGCCGTCGTAGTAATCATCATCCAGCCTCGCCAAGCGTTCCCTATCCGCGTCGAGCGTCGCCGCGAGCCCGACCCTGGCCGCAAGGTCTCTGCCGGAGGTTCGGTGTTTCGTGGGGTGGAGGGTGATCTGCTCGAACGTCGCACGCACTGCTTCCTCCACGAGCTTCTCGATTTCGGCAGAGCGGATCGAACGGGTGCACCCGCCTGGGGTCGGCTGGATGCACTGGTACACGCCGCCCCGGTGAATCATCGCCGTCCCGCACAGTGAGCAGCGAATCAACCCCGAGAACGGGTACATCCGCACCGCCGAACCACTTCCGGGTTGGTGGAAGTTCCGGGCCTTCTTCCTGGCATCGAGTACGTCGGAGACTTGCTGCCAGGTGTCCTCGTCAACAATCGCGGGCCACGCCGCTTTCACCTGCATTTTCGAGGTTCGCGCGCGGCTCCCGTCCGGCATGACGGGCCGGTACTCGCGCACGCCCTTGTTGGAGGGGTTGTAGAGCACCATCTTGAGCGTCCGATCCGACCACCTGCATCCGTGGGTGGTGAGGATGCCGCGCTCGTTCCACTCCTTCCGTATTCGGTACAGGGAGTCACCGGCGAGCACCCGCTGGTACATCTCGACCACCAGCGGCCCCGTCACCGGATCAATCGTGAGCGCGCCTGCCTCGGCCCGGTATCCGAACGGCACCCGGCCGCCGTGCCAGGCACCCTCGATGGCCTGCTGTTTCGCTGCCCGTGCGACACGACGGGCAGTATCCGCCGATGACTTGTTCGCCATCGCGACCAGCACCCTGGCCATCGCCACATCAGAATCCGTATCCAACCGGAGCGAGCCGGTCACGGAGCGGACGGTGAACCCGCCGAGCACCTTCGCGTCGATGAGGTCTTCCAAATCTCTCGGGTCGCGCACCGCCCGATCCAAGTCATACGCGACCATCACCTGCGCCTGGCCGTCCGCGAGATTCTTGAGCATGGCGCGGAACTGCGGGCGAACAACCCGCCGCACCCGCTCACCCGAAGAGAGTGTGATCGTGCGCTGCTTGAACGCCGACGTGTCGTTTTCTCGGAATACGGCTGCGACTTCCCAGCCGTGGGCTTCGGCGTAGGCGCGGCAGTCGACCTCTTGCCGATCCACGCCGCGTTCGGTGCCCTCGGGGTCGTCACTGATCCTGACGTACACCACCGCCCGCAACGCTTCCGTGGTCTGTTCCTGCTGTTCGTGGCCCATCTCTCGGCCCCACCTTCCTACTCGTGTGAGAGGTAGGTGCGTTTACAGAACCTCGGCTACGCAGTGACGGCTCATAGGGCGCAAGGCATCACGACCGACACCTCGCATGTCCTCGTTGATCCGTCTACGACCAGGGAGAACCTGTATGTCGCGATGACTCGCGGCAGGCACACGAACCTCGCATATGTCGCCACCGACTTCCCCGACGACAACCACACCACCCCGCACCCGGCGGATGACCCGGATGCGACCGCGCGGAGCGTGCTCTATGGAGTGCTGCAGCACGTCGGCGCGGAACTCTCCGCGCACGAGACGATCATCGCCGAACAGGAGGCCTGGGGGTCGGTGGCGCAGCTCGCGGCGGAGTACGAAACGATCGCGCAAGCCGCCCAACACGACCGCTTCGCCACCCTCATCCGTCAATCCGGCCTCACCCCGGACGAAGCAGAAGACACGATCCACTCCGACGCGTTCGGGGCACTCACCGCCGAACTCCGCAGAGCCGAAGCGAACCACCACAACATCGACGCCCTCATCCCGCGGCTCGTCGCAGCACGCGGCTTCGGCGACGCCGACGACATCGCCTCCGTCATCCACCACCGTCTTACCCGAGCCACCGCCAGACCCGCAGGTTCCGGGCGCACCCGCAAGGCGCCCCGACTGATCTCCGGCCTCATCCCCGAAGCCGCCGGGCCCATGAGCGCCGAGATGCGGAATGCCCTCACGGAGCGACGCGAGCTGATCGAACAACGCGCCGTGGCCGTCGTCGACCACGCCCTCACCGAGCGTCACGAATGGGCGCTCGCACTCGGAAACATGCCGCCTGAGACGAGAGCCGTGGCCACGTGGAAACAGCAGGCGAGAACCGTGGCCGCGTACCGGGACCGCTACGGCATCACCACACGCACGCCGCTCGGCCCGGCACCCGACAGTGACGCACAGAAGATCGACGCCGCACGAGCGAAAGCCGCTCTCGCAAGACTCCGCGACCTCGCTAGTGCCGAACGACACGACGAGCCATCTCGGACTGCGCGGCGCGAGGGCGCGGGCCTGGGCCTGTGACCCATTTCCCTTCCGAATGTCGCCGGTGCGTCGTATCTTGGTAGTTGAGGCGGATTTCTCCTTGATATGACGCTCCTCGGGGCAGGCCGCAAGGCCACTCACACACGCACCGCTTCCGACGATCCGTTGTGCATGTGAGAGGAAACCCCCGTCATGATCCGCGAACTCTGGACCGTCAGCGTCCACACCCGCGCATTCCTGCGCCGCTACATGCCCACCAACATCTTGCTCGACGCCATCCGCACCCGCCGAGGCTTGAAATGGGGTGTACCAGCGATACTCCTCGCCGCGCCCTACCTCCTGGCCGCGAGCACATTCACCACCCTGATCGCAGACGGTGGTCCAGGCTGGCTCAACCTCCTGGTTTTCCTGTGCCTGTGGAACACAATGAAGTTCATCATCATGGGGCCGGTCAGCCTGATCCTGCTGGGTCGCGCACGCCTGCGGGAAGGAGCCGCCGTACGCGCCGAACGAAGAACAATGGCCGAGTCGGCCGAGCAAGCGACCTGACCGGCTCGACTCGCTTCGTGTCCCAGAGACATCGCTGTGATCCTAAAGACCTCCATCTCCACTGCACTGTTGTCGACATCCACGGTAAGATTCAAGAGTTCCCTGTCGTAAACCGCCATTGGAGTCCAATGAACGCATCCACGTCGTTGTTCGGACTGCTGGCAGTGGACATGCAGCGTAATGAGCCCGAACCTAGGCCCCGTCCGCAGCCTTCAACGCTGACGCACACAATCGAGACATCTGATCACGGGTTCGGGTTTTCCCCGCTGGTGATGTCTCGGATGGAGAGCTAATGCAGGCAAGAGAAGCCTCCACCTCCTTGTTTGCCGAGTTAGCAAGCTACCCGCAAGGCGGTGTCGATGGTATTCGCGGGACAGCAACGATCACAGAGACGATTGAATCGTCCGATACCGATGAGGCAGTCACGCAGCTCCTCCTAAGTTACGTCGGGCCTCGTTGAGTTCCAGAGCACCCATCCTCATCGGTGAACGTGATGATCCTCATATCGCAGCTGTCGAGGATGCCCTCATAAGATGCGGAAATCGCCCACTGATCTTCGACCTTGAGTCAGTCATGAGCGATGGTCTTTCGTTAAGCGATGAAGGTTACGCCGTGAAAATTGACGGCGCTTGGCGCGACCTCACCGATGCGCGATTTGGGTGGTTACGACGTCTTCACCGGGCAGACTGGGGTCTTGGCATCGAAGCAGGCTCACTGAGAGCTTTGGAGCTTGGCACTTGGTATTCGGCGTACTCATGGCTTCTGGACGACTCCAAAGTAAGTTGGATAACAAGCCCAGTGGCACTGCGCAGAGCTGAATCGAAACTCTGGCAATGGAAGGCGGCCGTCAGGCTTGGTATTCCATACCCGAGAACCCTAGTGACGACGAGTAGTGAGGCAGTCGCGACATCCTTCTCGAACGAGGTCATTGTTAAGCCTCTCGGTACGGGCCAGTTCATCCAGGACGGTGAAACAATGACGGTCTACGCCGAGTCGATGATGCCTACAGACATTCGACTTAACGCTCTGAACGCAGCGCCATTCATTGTCCAGGAACGGATACCGGCTGCTAAGCATCTTCGCGTTGTCACCGTCGGCGATCGTAGCTGGGTGGCAACGCTAGATGTTGACCTAACTGCTCCCGCTGACTGGCGGCGGCGTTCACGCAATCATTCTGCGTTCAAAGAAGCCCCTGACGCGAGCTCGATAGCGCCCACAGGCGCGCTGACAATTGCGAGTCATCTCGGACTCGGATACTCGAGCCAAGATTGGGTCCAAACGCCTGATGGCGAGGTGTACCTTCTCGACGTGAACCCATCGGGGCAGTGGCTCTTCCTTCCGGAGCGAGTGGGTACTGCGGTCACTGATGCCCTCGCAGATCTACTCGTGGTGGCCACATGAGAAAGCAGACTTTTCGCGACAAGACAAGACGTACATTCGCCGAAGTTCGCATGGTTGTGAGTACGGCGCTGGGTCTCTTCGCTGGCCGGAGAGTTTGGATGCCAAAGGAAGCGGCACCTAAAACGAAGTGGATAGACGAGTGCCCCAAACGGAACCTTCCCTTGGCGCGCTCGTCCTATGACGAGCGGCTGAAAAGCGAATCAGCGGGCATCGAGGCGGTTCGGCGCCGTGCAGAGTTCGCACTCACAGCAATCATTGCGGCCATCGGACTGAGCACTGCCGCCTTCGAGCGACTCTGGGCCGTTGCCTCGAACTCCACCAGCTTGCTCGTCATCTGGTTGGTCGGCGTTCTCATTGTCGTCATGGCAGTTCTGGTTTTTGCCGGTGTTGCCGTGTCGAACAAAGTCCTTGGAGTTGTCCAGGTAGAAGACTTCATTCACCTTCGTGATCCCCGCCGAGAGGAGCTTCGACAGTACGTTCTGGCAGTGCATACGACGTCGAAGACTCGCCGAGCGATGGTCACGGTCTTCCGTGACGGCTTCTTAATCGCGCTAGTCGGACTAACGCTGCTCGCGATCGCTCACACCGTATCTTGGGCGGTTCCCCTGGACGATGCTCCAACGCCTGTGGATGTCAACATCATAAGTCCTTCGCCCGCACCATAGCTTTGAGCGGCGACACGAAACACCCCACTGCCAGACGTTAGAGAATGACGATTCCCTAGTGATCTCGTCCGGTCAACGTGACGTCTACGAAGACGGCCAGTGGGCTCGAACTTGCTTGGCAATGAGTTCTGTCTTGGCGAGAGGGAGCTCTTCAACGGGACCCCATTCGGTGCCGCCAGAGTCCAGGGTTCCTGCGACGTGGAAGTGAACGTGCCTGATCGACTGGCTTGCGGCCTCACCGTTGTTCTGCCAGACGGAGATACCTGGACGCTGGTAAGCGGCATCGATAGCCGTCGCTGCGTTCCTTACCTCGACCATCAGCGCCGCACACTCATCATCTGTCAAGTCGAGAATGGTCTCTCTGTGCCTGGTAGGGATGACGAGAAGGTGCGGTTTCCCACGCTGTTCCTGCGTAACCATAACCGCTGTCAACGTGTTCCTTGTTACGAAGGTGAACGGTCGACTTCCTTTGAGGTAGGCGCAGAACGGGTCAAGTCCCAAGTAGTGGTGTAGCGGTGGTCCTTCGTGTCGCGACTCAGGTGAGACCTATGTCGCGACTCATCACAAGAGCGGAGGATGGGGGATTCGAACCCCCGAGGGCTTGCACCCAACACGCTTTCCAAGCGTGCGCCATAGGCCACTAGGCGAATCCTCCGTGCTGACCGCGAACGGTCAACCCTGCGATTCTAGCGGAGCCGACGAGGGGGCGAGGACCGCAGTCCCCGCCCCCTCGCTCATGCTGCCGCTACGGGCAGATCGCGTACTGCGCGACCTGCGCCGACAGCGTTGCCTCGCTGCCGAGCAGGAACACCCGCGGCTGGTCGAGCCGCAGGCTCTCCGTCACCACAGCCGAGTCCACGCACGACGAGCGCGCCAGGTACAGCGGCGAGCCCTCGGCTGCCGCGAGCGCCGAAGCGGCCAGGGCGTCCGGGAACTTCTCACCGCTGGCGATGTACATCGCCGGCACCGGAGCATCGAACATCGCCCGGTTGACGAGCACCGCGGTGTCGAACCGGTCAGAGCCGGCGAACCGGTTGACCGTCAGCCCCGCGTTGTCGAACGAGAGCTCGATGCCGTTCGACATCGAGGCCTGGTCGCCCATCAGGTACGTCGTGCCGACACCAAGGCTGTCGAGCTGCGCCATCGTCGCGTCGTCCGCGCCGCCGGACAGGCCGTCGACGAGGATGATCGGCGCATCGATGGAGCCGGCCGCAGCGCCCGCCGACAGTGCGTCGGGGTAGTTGCGTCCGGTGGCGATGAACGCCGATGCGGCGGAGTCGAAGGCGTAGTCGGCGATGAGACGGCTCGTCTCATACCGGTCTGCGCCCGCGACGCGGTCGACGGTGGTCGCCATGGGCTCGAGCGCGTCCGCGACCGCGGCCGACAGCGTGGGCTCTCCACCCACGATGACGACGCGCTCGGGCGCGAGTCGCTCGATCTCCGCTGCGACCGCTCCGTTCAGGCCCCAGCTCGGCGTGAGCAGCAGCGGGCCGCCCTCGTGCGCAGCGGCGGGACCGGCAGCCAGGCCGTCGGGGAAGTTCTCGCCGCTGGCCACGTAGACGACGGGAGCGCCATCCGGGTAGCCCTGCTGCGAGATCTCGACCGCGGTCTCGTACCGGTCGTCGCCGGCGAGCCGGTCGGGCGCCGGCATCGTGACGTCGCCGGTCGTCACGCGCACGATGGTGCGAACGTCCGTGCCGGTGTACTCGATGATGCCGAGGTACTCGGAGTCGACGTCCAGGCCGTTCCACTTGGCCGAGTACGTGAACTCCTCGCCGATGGCGGCGTCGACCGAAGACGGCTCCGCGCGGAACGAGCCCTGCTGCTGACCGTCGCCGACACCGACGTGGTCGAGCGTGAAGGTCGCCGGCGCGCCGGCCTCACCCGTGGCGAAGACGTCGACGAAGGCGATGTAGTCGCCCGCGACCGGTGCCTCGATGAGGAGCTCCTCATCGGCGGAGCCGGTGGCCGCCAGGAACCGCTGGACGGGCTGTCCCTGCGCGTTCAGCCGGTAGACGTCCAGGTCGAGGTCGGCGGTGTCATCGGCTGCGTCGAGCGACATGTAGTGCACCAGCTCGCCTGCGGCGACCGTGAACGCGTACTCGAAGAAGTCGCCGGTGTCGCCACCGTCAGCGCCCAGCTGGGCGAACGGAGCCAGGCCGTTGGCGTCGAGGCCGATCTGGCCGTCGATGCCGGAGACAGCCGTGATCGGCGTCTCGCCGACGGTGCCCATGCCCTCGACCCAGGTGGGAGCCGCGACCGCGACCGGCTGCACCGCGAGGGGCGACCGGACGGTGTGCTCTGCGCTGGTCCAGGTGAGGAAGCCCGACGACCAGGCGCCGAGCGGGGCACCGGCGGTCGTGAACGTCACGGAGTAGTCGAGCGACTGCCCGGCCTCCGTGAACACCAGCGAAGCGGGCGACACGTCGACCGTGACACCCGGGACGCCCTCGACGGACGGCGCGTACGTGCCGGCCTCGAGTGCCGTGACCGTGCGCGTCACCGTCTGGGTGCCCGCGAGCGAGCCGATCCCGATCGAGGCGATGTTCAGGTCGCTGGCGTCGATCGGGCTGCCCACCCACTCGTCGGGCAGGATGTAGCCGAGCCCGCGGAGGTAGCCGTACCAGTCGGCCGTGCCGTTCTCGTAGATGAGTCCGGCGTCCAGCATCGACTGCGTGTTCACGAAGCCCGCGCCCTGCGCCCAGACGTCCGTCGAGCGGGTGCCGTCGAGGTTGCGGGTGTCGGTGGCGGTCGTCATGAGCGCTGACTTGACCTCTGCCGGCGACGCGTTCGGGTGCGCACCGAGGTAGATCGCGCCGAGGCCGGCCACGTGCGGTGCCGCCATCGACGTGCCCGAGAGCAGCTCGAAGCTCGGCGCGCCGTCAGCGGGGTTGGGGCCGGCGGCGATGATGCCGACTCCGGGTGCTGCGACGTCGGGCTTCAGGATGTCGCTGCCCTCTGCCTGCACCGGACCGCGGGAGGAGAAGCCGGCGACCACGGGGGCGACGGTCTCGATGCCCGAGATGTTGGTGGGAGCGAACGACACGACCGTGGTGCCGTCGGCGGCTGCGAGCAGCTCGTCGCGGTACTCGGCGTCGACGTGGATCGTCGGGACCGCGTGGTCGTCGAGGTCGATCGAGCCGGGCGTCACGTTGACGACCACCGCGCCGACGCCGCCGGCGTCGGCGACGACCTGCGACTTCTCCGCACGCGCGTTCACGCC
The DNA here is from genome assembly GCF_030758955.1 of Agrococcus beijingensis. Lineage (NCBI taxonomy): Bacteria > Bacillati > Actinomycetota > Actinomycetes > Micrococcales > Microbacteriaceae > Agrococcus > Agrococcus beijingensis. Next base: position 2,830,735 of record NZ_CP132360.1, read on the forward strand.
TCGGTCGCAGAGCACGATCTTGTCCAGGGCCTGCGCCGCGTCGAGGGTGCCGATCTGGCAGAGCGCCGCGTCGGCCGCGGTCGCGCCGGCTGCGGGGATGTCGCCCGCGTAGACGAAGGGCCCGCTGATGGTCTCGGCGCCCTCGCCCATGGGCACGGTCACCGACCCGCCGGGGATGAGCACGTCGTTCGGCAGGATGACCGTCGCCTCGTAGTTCGGCACGCTCGCCGCGGCGACCGTCGTGTACCAAGGGGCGGCGTGGTCGAGCGTCGAGGCGCCCGGGCCGGAGTTGCCGGCCGAGACCGACACGAAGACGCCGGCAGCCGCCGCGCCCAGGAACGCGATGTCGTCGGCCGAGACGACCGAGGTCGCCGCGCCGCCGCCGATCGAGAAGTTGATCACGTCGACGCCGTCGATGACAGCCTGCTCGATCGCCTGCACCGAGTCGCTGTTCGCGCAGCCGTCGTCGGTGGTCACTGCCGGGTCGGGCCCGGACCAGCAGACCTTGTACGCGGCGATGCGCGCCTCGGGCGCGACGCCGGACATGGTGCCGAGGTCGGCGCCGCCCGGGGAGGCCACGGGCACGTCGGCGTTGCCGGCGGCCGTGGAGGCGGTGTGGGAGCCGTGGCCGTCGCCGTCGCGCGGCGAGAGGTACTCGCCGGGGATCTGGGTCTCGGTGCCGATGCGAGCCTGGCCGAAGCCGTCGACGTAGTAGCGCGCGGAGACGATCTTCGTCGAGCAGTCGTCAGCCGTGAACTGGGCGCCCGTCTCGCAGAAGCCGGTGAAGGTGTTGCCGTCGCCCTTCTCGAAGATGATGTCGGTGCCGCTGCGGTAGGGCTCCGTGCCGGCCGTCGTGCCCAGCGGGTCGCCCGCGAACAGCGGGTTCTCCGGGGCGATGCCCGTGTCGAGCACACCGACGACGACGCCCTCGCCGGCGGCGTCGACGCCGCCGACCTGCGCCCAGAGGCCCTCGAGGTCGAGGTACTCGTTGGCGGGGCTCGCCTGGATCTGCTGGATCTCGTCCGGGAAGACGTGCGAGACGCGGGAGTCGCGGACGAGCTCGAACGCCTGCTCCGCCGAGAGGTCGGCGATGAAGCCGTTCATCGTGACGGTCAGGCGCGACTCGATCTGCGCACCGATCGACGAGGCGACCTCGGTCTGGCCGGCCTCGAGGTATGCCGAGTAGGCATCGGCAGCGGCGGAGTCGACGTCGATGTCGTCAGAGCCGAGCGGAGCGGTGCGAGCCAGGTTGGGCAGCCCGCCGCGGTAGGTCGCCATCGGGTCGTCATCCAGGACGACGATGTAGCGGCCGTCGTCGAAGCCGCTGGTGTCGATCGGTGGTTGAACCGGCGCCGCGCTCGCAGATGCCGCACCAAGCACCGACGCCCCCGCGCTGAGCGCGAGGGCGGTGGTGAGTGCGAGGCCGCTGCGAAGGCGTGCACGCTTCGTGAAGAGTGTGCTCACTGTGATCCTTCGTTCAGGACGAAGCCCCCGACCTCGGGGGCAGATGTGGTCAAAACTAAGGGTGCGCAAAGGCAGAGGAAAGGGTGCAGGTCAAGCGTTATCGTTTCGTGACCTCAGGATGAGGCGTACTAGCCTGAAGCGGTGCCGACCCGAATCGTCATCGCTTCCCCCGAAGGCCACGCCGGCAAGTCGATCGTCGCTCTCGGGCTCGTCGACGCGCTGAGCCGCCGCGTCGAGAAGGTCGGCGTCTTCCGGCCGATCGCGCGGTCGGCAGCCGAGCCCGATCGCGTGCTCGAGATGCTGCTCGCGCACGACGCGGTCGACCTCGCGTACGACGACGCGATCGGCACCACCTACGCCGCCGTCCACGAGGACGCCGAGGCGGCGCTCGCCACGATCGTCGACCGCTACCACCGCATCGACGAGCGCTTCGACGCGATCGTGATCGTCGGCTCCGACTACACCGATGTCGGCAGCCCCACCGAGCTCGGCTTCAACGCGCGGGTCGCCGCAAACCTGGGCGCCGAGGTGCTGCTCGTGCTCGGCGGCCGCGACCCCGAGACCGACGCTCCCCGCACCGCCGACGAACTGCGGCAGCTGGCGGAGGTCACGACGGCAGAGCTCGTGGGTGCCCACGCATCCATCGCCGGCGTCATCGTCAACCGTGCCGACCCATCCGCCATCGACGGCATCCCCGCGGCGATCGCCGATGCCGTGCCGGCGGAGGTGCCGGTCTGGTCGATCCCGGAGGATGCGCTGCTCAGCGCCCCGAGCGTCGGCACGCTCTTCGCCGCCACCGACGCGCAGCTCGTGCGGGGCGACGCCGAACTGCTGTCGCGCGAGTCGCTCGGCACGGTCGTCGCCGGCATGTCGATGGAGCACGTGCTCGAGCGCCTCATCGAGGGCGGCATCCTCGTCACCCCGGGCGACCGCTCCGACGTGGTGGTCGGCACGATCCTCGCGCAGCGCTCCGAGACCTTCCCGACGCTGGCGGGCATCATCCTGAACGGCGGCTTCGACCTGCACCCCGCGGTGCAGCGGCTGCTCGACGGCCTCGATCTCGCCCTGCCCATCGGCGTCAGCCCGCACGGCACCTACGAGACCGCGCGCCGCGTCGCCACCACCCGCGGCTCGCTGGTCGACGGCACGCAGCGCAAGCGCGACACGGCGCTCGCCCTGTTCGAGCAGCACGTCGACGCCGACGCGCTGCTCGAGCGGCTCGCGGTCGCGACCACCGACGTCGTCACGCCGCTCATCTTCGAGCACAGCCTGATCGAGCGCGCCCGCACCGACGTGCGCCACATCGTGCTGCCCGAGGGCGACGACGACCGCATCCTGCAGGCGGCCTCGACCGTGCTCGCGCGCGGCATCGCGCGGCTGACGATCCTCGGCGACGAGCAGGCGATCCGTCGCCGCGCGGCCGGCCTCGGCCTCGACCTGGCCGACGCGCGCATCGTCGCGACCGACGACGCCGAGCTGCGCCCGAAGTACGCGGCCGAGTACCAGCGGCTGCGGGCCCACAAGGGCGTCACGCACGAGCAGGCCATGGAGCGGCTGCTCGACGTCAGCTACTTCGGCACGCTCATGGTGCACACCGGCGACGCCGACGGCATGGTCTCGGGGGCCGCGCACACGACCGCGCACACCATCAAGCCCTCCTTCGAGACCATCAAGACGAAGCCGGGCGTCTCGGTCGTCTCGAGCGTGTTCCTGATGGCGCTCGCCGATCGGGTGCTCGTCTACGGCGACTGCGCGGTGATCCCGGAGCCGACCGTCGAGGAGCTCGCCGACATCGCCGTCTCGTCGGCGCAGACCGCTCGTGACTTCGGCATCGAGCCGCGGGTGGCGATGCTGTCGTACTCGACCGGCGAGTCGGGCACGGGCGCCGAGGTCGACCGGGTGCGCGCGGCGACGGAGCTCGTGCGCGAGCGGGCTCCCGAGCTGCCGGTGGAGGGGCCGATCCAGTACGACGCGGCAGCGGATGCGGCGGTCGCCTCCAAGAAGATGCCCGGTTCGGCGGTGGCCGGCAGGGCGACGGTGTTCGTGTTCCCCGACCTGAACACCGGCAACAACACCTACAAGGCCGTGCAGCGCTCGGCCGGCGCGCTCGCGATCGGGCCGGTGCTGCAGGGGCTCAACAAGCCCGTGAACGACCTGTCGCGGGGAGCGCTGGTCGGCGACATCGTCAACACCATCGCCATCACCGCCATCCAGGCGCAGGGCGCTGCCGGCACTGGAGGCACCGCATGACCCGCTCGGTCTTCGTCATCAACGCGGGCTCCTCGAGCCTCAAGTACCAGCTGGTCGACCTCGACTCGGGCGCGGCGCTCGCGAGCGGTCTGATCGAGCGCATCGGCGAGACGACCGGCGAGGCCAAGCACGAGCTGCCCGGCCGCCCGAAGGTCGTCGAGCAGCGGGTCATCCCCGACCACGAGAAGGCGTTCGGCTGGGTGCTGCGGCAGCTCGACCAGCACGGGCCCGCGCTCGACGAGGCCGGCATCATCGGCATCGGCCACCGCGTCGTCCAGGGCGGCGCGCGCTTCGACCGCGCGGTGCTCATCGACGACGACGTCGCGCAGCAGATCGACGACCTCGCCCCGCTCGCGCCGCTCCACAACCCCGCGAACCTTCAAGGCATTCGCTCTGCCCGTGCCACCTTCATGGGCTACCCACACGTGGCGGTCTTCGACACCGCGTTCCACCTGACGATCCCGCCCGCCGCGCATCGCTACGCGATCGAGGCGCGCATCGCGGCCGAGCACCGGGTGCGGAAGTACGGCTTCCATGGCACGAGCCACCAGTACGTCTCGCGGCGGATGGCCGAGCTGCTGGGCCGGCCGCTCGACGAGGTCAACACGATCGTGCTGCACCTGGGCAACGGCGCCTCGGCCACTGCGGTGCGGGGCGGCCGCAGCATCGAGACGTCGATGGGCATGACGCCGCTCGCGGGCCTCGTCATGGGCACCCGCTCGGGCGATGTCGACCCCGGCGTGATCTTCCACCTCCACCGGGTCGCGGGGCTCTCGGTCGACGAGATCGACCTGCTGCTCAACAAGCGCTCCGGGCTGCTCGGCATGACCGGCACCGGCGACATGCGCGACGTGCTGCAGTCGGCCGAGGCGGGCATCCCGCGCGCCGTCGAGGCGCTCGAGGTCGTCGGCCACCGGCTGCGCGGCACCGTCGGCGCCTACCTCGCGCACCTCGGCCGCACCGACGCGATCGCCTTCACCGCCGGCATCGGCGAGAACGCCGCGAAGGTGCGCGAGGTCGCGCTGGCCGGGCTCGAAGGGCTCGGCATCGTGCTCGACCCGGAGCGCAACGCCGGTCGCGGCGAGCGCCGCATCTCGGCAGACGGGTCGGCGATCGAGGTGTGGGTCGTGCCGACCAACGAGGAGCTCGAGATCGCCCGGCAGGTGGCGGCGCTGGTCGACGCCGGCTGAGCCCGGTCAGCGCTCGGCGAGCTCGCCGATCGCGAACTGGCTGAGCTGCTCGGTGGGGAGCGCGTCACCCGAATGCTGCGCGCCGAAGTCGTCGGACGCATCCGTGCCGCAGATCCCGAGGATGCGGTCCGGGCCGCCGGGGTGCTGCGGGATCCACTCCGTGACGTCGTAGACGGTGCCCTCGATGGCCACCCAGCAGGAGGCGGAGTCATCGTGCTGCGCGACCGTGGCGATCGAGATGTCCTCACCGCCGGTGGGCGCGGCAGAGGGGGCGCCGGTGGCCTCGGGCGCCGACGCGTCCGGGGTCTGCACCCCGACCCGGTCGCCCCAGGCGGCCGTCGCGCCGGAGTGGCCGGTGAGCACCGCGATGATCACCGCACCGACCGCGAGCGTCGCGAGCACCGTGCCGACGATCAGCCCGACCACGCCCGTGGGCCGGCGCACCCGCGCCTGACGGCGCTGCCACAGCCACCACGCGAGCGTCGCGGTGAAGAGGATGCCCGCCGTCGCCAGCAGCCAGTTGCCGAGCTCGGCGTGCTGCCCGGGGTCGCCGACGCGCAGCGCGAGCGCCTCGCCCGACAGCTTCGCGACCAGCGCGCCGCCGGTCGCCATGCCGAGCATGACGATGACCGGCCAGGCCAGCACCGTGCGCCAGCGCACGACCACGAGCATCAGCAGCAGGCCCATCGCGCCGAGCGGCAGCAGCACCACGGGCACGTGCACCGCGAGCGGGTGCAGCGGGAGTCCGGCGAAGAGGTCGAAGGGATTGCCCGTCGCGGCGATCGGCAGCATGCGCACACGCTACCGGGCGTGGGTGCGGGGCGGTCCGCGCATTCGGTACGATGGATGCGGCTCCCCGCGTGGCGCCATCCAGGCCAAATCCCCCAGGTCGGAGACGAAGCAAGGGCAACCGGGCTCTGGCGGGTGCGCGGGGGGTCCTTCCCGTCTCTGGGTGCTGCAGGCGCCGTCGATGGATGTGTCCCTCGCGCCCGCTGCCGAAGACCTGCAGTCCCGGTAAGCGTGTGGAGCGCGGCATCGCGCGTCACCGGCGGCAAGTAGCCTGGGCGCATGGTCGCCGCTCTCTATCGTCGCTATCGGCCGGAGGCCTTCTCCGAGCTCATCGGGCAGGCGCACGTCACCGATCCGCTCAGCACGGCGCTCCGCGCCGACCGCGTGAACCACGCCTACCTCTTCTCGGGCCCGCGCGGCTGCGGCAAGACGACCAGCGCCCGCATCCTCGCCCGCTGCCTGAACTGCGCGCAGGGGCCGACGCCCGAGCCGTGCGGCGTCTGCGACTCCTGCATCGAGCTCGGCCGCGACGGCGGCGGCTCGCTCGACGTGGTCGAGATCGACGCCGCCAGCCACGGCGGCGTCGACGACGCCCGCGACCTGCGCGAGCGCGCCACCTTCGCGCCCAGCCGCGACCGCTACAAGGTCTTCATCATCGACGAGGCGCACATGGTGACCTCCGGCGGCTTCAACGCGCTGCTGAAGATCGTCGAGGAGCCGCCGGAGCACATCAAGTTCATCTTCGCGACGACCGAGCCCGAGAAGGTCATCGGCACGATCCGCTCGCGCACGCACCACTACCCGTTCCGGCTCATCGCCCCGGCGCCGATGCTCGAGTACGTGCAGCAGCTCTGCGCGCAGGAGGGGGTCGAGGTCGCTCCCGGGGTGCTGCCGCTGGTGGTGCGCGCGGGCGGCGGCTCGGCGCGAGACACGCTCAGCCTGCTCGACCAGCTCATCGCGGGCTCTGAGGGCGGGGTCTCCTACGAGCACGCGGTCGCCCTGCTCGGCTTCACGCACGGCGAGCTGCTCGACGAGATCGTCGCTGCGCTCTCGGGGGCGGATGCGCCAGGGCTGTTCACGGCGATCGATCGCGTCGTGCAGTCGGGGCAGGATCCGCGCCGCTTCGTCGAAGACCTGCTGGAGCGGCTGCGCGACCTGATCGTCGCGCACGCCGCGAAGGATCCGGCGGCGATCCTGCATGGCGTGCCGCCGGAGGAGCTCGCGACGCTCGTCGAGCAGGCACGGGGCTTCGGCAGCGCCGAGCTGTCGCGCGCCGCCGACATCGTCGCGAGGGCGCTCACCGACATGGCCGGCGCCACCAGCCCTCGGCTGCACCTCGAGCTGATGGCCGCGCGCCTGCTGGTGCCCGAGTCGGGCGACCCCGAGGTCGGCACGATCGCGCGCGTCGAGCGCATCGAGCAGCGCCTCGACGGCGGTGCCGCGCTCACGGCAGCCCCCGCGGCCGCGGCAGCCCCCGCCGCGTCGGCACCGGCGCCGGCTGCGAAGGCGGGCGCGGCGCCCTCACCGGCGGTGAAGCCGGACCAGCGCGCCGAGGTGGACCATGCCGTCGCCGACGTCGGTCAGCGACACCTCGCGCCGGTCGCGGGCCGCCTGGTGGCGCTGCTGCAGCGGCCGCGTGAGCGCCTGGTCGACGATCCGCCGCGCCCGCACCCGCAGCCGGCCGGGCGTCGTCGCCTCGGCGACCGCCACCAGCTCCGCCTCCACGCGGGCCCGCTCGGCGGGGTCGGCGTCGACGTCGAGCCGCAGCGGCAGCGTCGCGGCCGTGATGACCCGCAGGTGCCCGCTCGCGATGCGGCCGGCCTTGTGCGCTTCGTGGGCGGCGGGCAGCTCGGTGACCGTCGTCCACGCGTCGGTGAGCTGCTGCTCCATGGTGCGGTCGGCGGCGCGCAGCTCCACCGCGAGGATCGAGGCAGTCTCGCGCAGCGCCATGCCGGAGTCGCCGCGGTCGTCGAGCATCGCCTGGAAGCGCGCCGCCATGAGCTCCCGCTCCTCGGCCTCCAGCCGCGCCCGCTGCGCGTGGAGCGCCTTCACCCGGCCGGCGAACGCCACCTCCGCCCGCAGCGCCGCGAGCACCGGCGACTCGACCGGCGGCGCCAGCGGCGGCACCGCCATGCGGCCCGCGACCACCTCGTCGAGCTCCGCCTCCGTCAGCGGCGCCAGACGCGCCGACCAATCGGCATCGAACGCATCCAACTCATCCTGCAGCTCCGACGCCGACCGGCCGTGCGGGTCGACCAGGCCAGCGCGCACCGCGGCGACGTACTCCTCGCCATCGATGCCCCAACCGTCCATGCAGAGATCACACCACGGGCCACTGACACGGAATCGGGGCTGTGGAGAACCAGTGGCTGCAACCATCTCAGCCGTGCAGCTGCTCGCCATCGACATCCGAGCCGAGGTGCGCGAGGCGCTCTGACCGGTCGAGCGCGCGCGAGGGATGCTGCGCGTAGGCTGAGCCGCCGGCATCGGCCGATGCCCGTGATCCGCCAGGAGGCTCTGATGCCCATCTCCACGAAGGCGCTGCAGAAGACCGGCCCCGATCAGCCGTTCCGCATCGCCACGATCGAGCGCCGCGACCCGCGGCCGAACGACGTGGTGATCGCGATCCGCGCGGCCGGCATCTGCCACAGCGACATCCACACGATCCGCGACGAGTGGGGAGCTGCGCCCTTCCCGCTCACCGTCGGCCACGAGATCGCGGGCGTCGTCGAGGCCGTCGGCGACGCCGTCACCCGGCACGCGATCGGCGACCGCGTCGGCGTCGGCTGCCTCGTCGACTCGTGCGGCGCGTGCGAGCAGTGCCTCGCCGACGAGGAGCAGGACTGCCTGAACGGCTCCGTCGGCACCTACGCCGCCGTCGATCGCGACGGCTCGATCACGCAGGGCGGCTACAGCGAGCGCGTGGTGGTTGACGAGCGCTTCGTGCTGCGCATCCCCGACGGGATCGCGCTCGACGTGGCCGCGCCGCTGCTGTGCGCCGGCATCACGCTCTACTCGCCGATCGACCGCTGGGGCGTCGGCCCGGGCAAGCGAGTCGCGGTCGTCGGCCTCGGCGGCCTCGGCCACATGGGCGTGCAGCTCTCCGCGGCCAAGGGCGCGGAGGTGACGGTGCTCTCGCGCAGCCTCGCGAAGGCCGACCTCGCGGCCGAGCTGGGCGCGGCCCGCACGGTGGCGACCGGTGAGGCCGGCTGGGCCGACGCGCATCGCGGCGAGTTCGACGTGATCCTGAACACCGTGAGCGCCGACCTCGACCTCGGCGCCTACCTGTCGCTCCTGAAGCCCCACGGGGCGATGGTGAACGTCGGCCTCCCGCCCGAGCCGCAGCAGATCTCGCTCGGATCCCTGATCATGGGCGGCAAGGTGCTGGCAGGCTCGAACATCGGCGGCATCCGCCAGACACAGGAGATGCTCGACTTCTGCGCCGAGCACGGCATCGGCGCGGTCATCGAGCGCATCGGGATCGACGAGGTGGATGCGGCGTACGACAGGGTGGTCGATGGTGACGTGCGCTTCCGCTTCGTCATCGACACCACGGCGCTCGCCGACGCGACGGCGGTCGCATAGAAACTGCGAGCGGCTACGCCCAGCCGAGCTCGTGCAGCTGCTCGTCGTCGATGCCGAAGAAGTGCGCGATCTCGTGCACGAGCGTCGTGCGCACGTCGGCGCGCAGCTCCTCGAGGGTCTCGCTGGCATCGAGGTGCGGCAGGCGGTAGACCATGATCCGATCGGGCAGCTCGCCGAACCCGTACTGCCCCCGGTCGGTGATCGCGACGCCCTCGTAGAGCCCGAGCAGGTCTTCGTCGGGGTGCTCGTCCTCGACGAGGAACACCACGTTGTCGAGCCCGTCGACCATCTCGTCGGGCAGCTCGTCGAGCACCTCGGTGACGAGCGACTCGAACGACTCCTCGCTCATCTCCAGCACTGGCTGCCTTTCCTCTGCTGCACGCTGATCGTGAGCCTACCGAGGGCTGTCGGGAGCGCCCCCGCTGATACCGTCGAGACCACATGAGCACTCCAGATCGCCCCTCGCGCCCCGCCCGCCCGCAGCACGTCATGCAGGTGCTGAGCACCGAGCGGATCGCGCCCAGCCTCGTGCGGCTGTGGCTGGGCGGCCCGGGCTTCGCCACCTTCACGGCGAACGACAGCACCGACGCCTACGTCAAGCTGTGGTTCGCGAAGCCCGAGCTGGGCCTCGAGCCGCCCTACGACGTCTCGGCGCTGCGCCAGACGCTCGCGCCGGAGGATCTCCCGGTCTCGCGCACCTACACGGTGCGCGACGTGCGCGACGACGCACTGGCCATCGACGTGGTCGTGCACGGCGACGAGGGCGTCGCCGGCCCCTGGGCCGCGCGGGCACAGCCGGGGGAGCGCGTCGTGTTCGGCGGCCCCGGCGGCGGCTACCGCCCCGACGAGACCGCCGACTGGCACCTGCTGCTCGGCGACGAGTCGGCGCTGCCGGCCATCGCCCGCGCGATCGAGTCGATGCCGGCCCAGGCGATCGGCCTCGCGCTCATCGAGGTGCGGGATGCGTCCGAGCAGATCACGATCGCCGCTCCCGACGGCGTCGAGGTCCGGTGGCTGCACCGCGGCGAGCCGAGCCAGCAGACGGTCGGCCTGCTCGCCGACGCTGTGGCCGCGCTGGAGTTCCGCGACGGCCGGCCGCACGTCTTCGCGCACGGCGAGCGCGAGTCGATGAAGGCGCTGCGCGACGAGCTCTTCGGCCGCCGCGGCCTGGCGCGCGGGCAGGTGTCGCTGTCGGGCTACTGGGCCCAGGGTCGCACCGAGGATCGCTTCCAGGCGGAGAAGCGCGAGCCCATCGGCGTCATCCTGCCCCAGGACTGACTCGCGTCGCACGGCGCGACGGTCCTGCCGTCGCTATTGGTACGTGATCAGGTCGGGCACGGGCGAGACTCCGCCGACAGTCTGCTCAGGAGTCAGCATCGGAAGATCCTCGTCATAGAAGTTCTTCCATCCCCAGTGCAGGCCTTCCGGGGCGTCGCGCTGCAGGGCCGCCCAGGTCGCCTGCTTCTCGGGCTGCGAGCCCAGGCCGTCGACATGGAGGAGCATGGCCAGCTCGGGACGGCTGAGGTCGAGCGACTGCCGATCGGTGATCATGTCCGACCGGAACTGGTGCAGCACGAGCATCTTCTGCGGCAGGCCCTGCGCGTTGGTGAGGTCGGCCAGCCACGTGACGACGCTGTTCACCTCCGCGGCGCTGACCGAGCCGATCTGACGCAGGTGCACCTCGTCGGGGGCGAGGCGCCATTCGGGATCGAGCGCGAGCCCGACGTGCGGCAGCTCGAGCAGCGATCGGTACTGCTGCGCCTGGGTCAGGAAGTCGGTGCGACCCGGCTGCAGGTCGATCACGACGTAGATCCCGGCCTCGGCCGCGGCATCCACCAGCGGGCGGAGCTCGTCGACGGGCAGCTCGTTGGAGTAGTTGCCATCCGGCCCTGGCTCGCGGGCGGCGACGGTCGCGATGATCTCGAACATGGGCACGACGGTCTTGTCGGTCAGCGCCGCGTAGGGCGCCGCGACGTCACGTGCCCGCTGGATCGATGCGGCGGCATCCTGCTCTCCCAGCACGCCGAGTGCGCTCGTGCTCGGCGTGCCGTAGAGCGCGACGAACTGCCGCTGAGCGAACAGCTGCTGTCCGCCGCCGGCGAGCTGGAAGCCGCCGCGCGCGGAGCGGACCTCCCACTCCAGCGCCGGCCGCGCAGAGAATGCTGCGCCGAGCGCGAGCGTCCTCGTCGTGGTCGAGGCGTGCAGGGCGTCGACGACGGATGCCGTGGACTGCGGGTTCTCGGAGCCCTGCGGCACGAGGTGCACCGGCACACCCGCCGCCCGCGCCGTGGCGATGGCGCCCAGCTGCCGCACGTCGTCGATCGCCAGCGCGAGGGTGTCCGTGAGCGGCGCTGCCGGCAAGGGCCGCGGCACGGCGTCGGCCCGTGGGGCGGCGGTGTCGCCGGGCGCATCGACGGCCAGTCCGGCGATGCCCGCTGCGAAGCCGGAGGCGTCAGGCGCGGTCGGTTGGCCGATCGTCGCGCCCGCGGCTCGTCGGACGGCGGCTTCCGTGGCGTCCACCCGTTCGATCGCCACGCTCGAGCCCGCGCCCTCCTCGGGCAGCCGGGCCACGTCGCCGATCACGAGGGCGGTCGTCGCAGCGAGCCGGTGCAGCTCGGTCGACAGGGCGGAAGCGCCGTCCGCGTCGGGCGTCGTCGGCGATGGCGGCAGCGGCGCGGGCGAAGCGATCGCGGCCCCGGCCTCCGGAGCTGTCTCAGCTTGAGCCACCAGCAGCGGCACGCCCAGCGCGATCGCTGCCCGGGCGCTCAGCTCCTGGCCCTGGGCGTCGCCGGCGGCGGCGATGACCACCAGCGGTGCGGCGTCGAACAGCACCCGGCTGGTGGCGATGGATGCGTCCTGGTCGTTCGGGTCCGCGATCACCGTGAGCACGGCATCCGGCTCGGATGTCTGCACCGCTGCGCGCTCAGGCTGCGCGGAGGCCGGCTCGGACGTCTGCACCGCGGTGCGCTCGGGCTGCTCGACGTCCGAGGGCACGCAGGCGGTCAGCAGGAGCGCTGCCATCAGGGCCAGGGCTGCGGCCTGCGACGGTCGAGTGCGGAGCGGCATCCGTCCACGCTACGTCACAGGTGTGACGTCCGAACGAGGAAGAGGTCCGAACTGCCTGCCGGGGATGCTTCCCTGGCCGGGAGTTCGGACCTCGTCCGTCTGGGGTGCCTGGATAGCACGTTCGGCAACTCCGCCCCCAAGACGAAGACCCTCGTCACCCGCATGAATCGTGGGGTCTACGAGGTCTCGCGGCGTCCCCCGCTCAGCGCTCCGAGGGACGATCGGGGGCCAGTCGTGAGGACTGTCGAGACGGCTCAAACTTTTCTGACCGCTGCTGAGGTCGACGCTCTCATCGGCGACTACCTGGGCGGGATGGGCGTCAAGCAGCTCGCGGAGCGGTACGGAATCCATCGTGCCACGGTGTTCTCCCACCTCCGCCGCCGGAACGTGCCGAGTCGTCGGCCGGGGCTGGGCCTCGACGAGAAGGCGGAGGCCGTGCGGCTTGCGCGAGCGGGAGTCTCGATGCGGGCGATCGGTCGCCGGATGGGTGTCGACCGCAAGGCCGTGCGAGCGGCGCTGGTCGAGGCTGGGCTCATCGTGGACGACGCCAGCGACGGTGCATAGCGCACCTCCGCGCCGCTGATCCACCGGGGTTGCCGGCGCACCTCGTCGGTGACGAACGCCGAGAGGAACCGGCGAGGCCGAGCTTGAGTGAACTGGCGACCGACGAACAAACCGCGCGAATGGTGCTGTCTATGCTCGTCGAACCCAACGATCCGGACGGGCCACATCCTGGCTCCCCCGGAGCTGTCGAGACGCTCTGGCTCGCCGAGTGCGATGGAGCGGTGGTGAGCCTCAGCGCCGTGGATGCGCAGGTCTGGCGCGCCCGTTTCAGCGCACCGGAGGCGAAGGACGTGGCTATGAGCATCGGCCGGGTTCAGCAGTCTGATGTTCGAGCGCCGTCTCGATCGTCGACGCCGATTCGGGACGTTCCGCGCCAGCAGCCACGCACCCTTCTGCCCGTGCGGCTGCACCTGGTACTCATGCACGAACTCGCGAATCTCCGGCGCCGTGGACCCTGGACCGATAGACATGAACATCGCCTCCTGGCTGATCGTGAAGTGATTCACAACCAGCCTGGCGAAGAGGGCATGTCACGAAACAACGTCCCTGGGCATCACATCTAGACGCGATCCCGGCCGGCGTGTCGGGCCGTTACCGTCGACGGCGGCTCGCGGCCTACCGAGGCTCCGCGGGGCGCGGGAGCAGGGCGACTCGCGTCGCGCTTCACGCGGCGGCCTTCACCGTTCCCATCATCCCGAGGTCCTCGTGACCGAGGATGTGGCAGTGGTAGACCGTGAGGCCCGTAAACCGTGCGAAGTCGATGCGCACCACGACCGAGCCCTGAGCCGGGACGTTCACGACGTCCCGCCACTGGGTACCGTCGATCGCCGATCCGTTCACCTGGATCAGCTGCATCGGCAGACGTGCAGGTGGAACGGATGATCCATCGGCGTGGGGTTGCGGATTGTCCACTCCTCCACGGTCTCCGCGCCGACGCGCTGATCGATGCGCCCCGCGTCGAATGCGCGCCCGTCGAAACCCAGGGCCCTCATCCCGCCCTGCTGAGCCATGCCCATTCCCATGGTCATGGTGAAGGAGATCTCGCGCCGCGCGTCGGGAGTGTGGGAGCGCAGGTCGGCGTCGGGCGCGCGCGGGGGCACGGCGGGCAGCACCGCGGCGTCGGGCCCGCGAACTTCGACGAAGGCGAGCAGCGCCGGGCCGGAGGAACTGCCCCCGCCGGCCATCATCCCGCCCATCATGGCGGCGCCCCGGTCGTAGCCGAGTGTGCGCAGCTGGGCACTTCCGGTCTGCATCGTCACCAGGAGATCCGCCCTGTTGCCGGGAGCCAGCAGGACCTCATCGACGGCGCGGGGCCGCGGTTCGTGCCCGGAGTCGATGCCCAGGAGCTCTAGGGCGTGTCTCCCATACGTGGGGTGATTGACGCGCGATCCGGCGCGTCACCCGCTACCCACGCTCAACGGCGAAGAGCCCGTTTGGCTCTTCGGACATTCGGTGGGGGTCACGGGATGAGTCCGCCTGCGGCGAGGAGCATCCGGAGCCGGTAGTTGTTGCGGTTGCGGTAGCCGCGGGCGAGGCGGCGGTGGAGCTCGATGATGCCGTTGATGGCCTCGGTGCCCCCGTTCGATGAACGGTTCGTCGTGAAGTAGGCCAGGAACGCGTCGCGCCAACGACGAAGGGTCCGTCCCAGTCGTGCGACTTCCGGGATCGGACAGGTGTGGAAGGACTCGAGGATCCGCTCGGCGCGGCGTCGGCCCTCGGCGAGATCGGCTTGGCGGTAGGCGGCGCGGAGGTCTTGCGCGCAGCGCCAGGCGACATAGACGGCCTCGTGTGCCGGGTCGGCCTCGATCGCGGCCGCGAGCCGTCCGAGCTGCCTGTCGGTGAGGTTCTCGGCGCTGGCGCGCAGGAGGGTCTGGATGCCGTAGAGCGGGTCGCCCTTGCGGCCCCGGTGCCCGAGGGTGTCCTGTTGGACGCGTCGGCGGACCTCGTCGACGACCTGAGTGCCGAGCTTCACGACGTGGAATGCGTCGAGGACAGCGACGGCGTCGCCGAGCTCGTCATCGATCGCGCTCTTGTAGCCGGCGAACGGGTCGAGCGCCGCGACGCCCACCCCGTCGCGGAACTCGGGCGTACGCGCCTGCAGCCAGTCGGCGTAGGCGCGCTTCGAGCGGCCCGGCACCAGATCCAGCAGCCTGGCACGAACCCGACCCCGATCGTCGCGGGTGAGGTCGACCATGCCGGTGAGCTCCTTCGGCCCGCGCCTGCGAGTGTCGACGTGGTGCCAGATGTGCTCATCGACACCGAGTGCGGTGACGCCATCGAACCGGGACGCGTCGGCGGCCAGCCGTTCCAGCTCGGGTTCGACCGCCCGCCAGACCGTCTTCCACGACGTGCCCAGTTGCCGGGCGATCCCCGCGATCGTGGCGTGCTCGCGGCGCAGCTGCCCGATCGCCCACGCGACCGCGCGCTTCGTGATCGACCCACGCGCAGGCACCAGCGACGGCACCTGCTCAACGAAGGTCCCCCTCGCGCAGCCCGCTTCGGTGCACCGCCAGACGCGTTGCCGCCACATGATCTGCACCCGGGTCGCGGTGGGCACGTCGTGGAGCACTCGTGCGCGACGCCCGCGACCGACCGCGATCACCCCGCACCCCGGACAGCCCGTCGGCTGCCGTGGCGTCGAGACCGTCACGGTCAGCAACTGCTCGCCTCGGTCGACGCGCTCGACCAGCACGCCATCCAGGCCCAGCAGCAGGTCGCAGCGAGAACACGGAGCGGTGGCAGAGCGCGCTGGAACGCACCCCGAAATAGGGTGAGACACGTCGAGGTCCTCAAGTTGGAACAGCAGTTGGCGCTACTGATCCTCGAGGACCTCGACACCTACCCGCCCCACCCCACCCGGCGAGCCTCACCCCCACCGGATGTCCGAAGAGCCCCATAAGCACATCCACGTCGCGGCGGTGATGGACACCATCGGAGGAATCCTCGCGAGCCTGACGATCAACGCGCTCATCGAGTGGTTCTGTGGGCGATTATGCAACGCGACCTCCTCGATCGCACAGCATGGGAAACGAGGACGTAGCTCGCGTCCGCCATACTTGATGGATCGAGGGGTTCTGCAACCCGACCCGACGCCACACGCGCCTCTGCAACCTCGTCCCGGCTGAGTTCGGAGCCGTTCACACGACCGCCCTCGCCGCGACATGATCATCGCTGAGAACGTGTCCGGGAAGCTAGGTCGGGCTGCCTCGCGCGGATTGTAAAGGACGGCGTACTCCCCGCCTACTAAGCCATCCTCAGAGAGCCCCCTAATCGGAGATTCCCGCACGGTGTGCGATCCAAAACGCCAAGCCCAGGTTCACGAGAAGCAGCACAGTCTGGGTCAGGCTCATTGCCAAAATAGCGACGTACATCTCCTGATGAAAAGCGACGATCGCGACAATAGGCGCAATGGCGTAGACGACCGCGAACGGGAGGCTCACGTGTTGCTTCTGCAACACGACGAAGAGTGTAGAAATGGGTGATGTTGCGAGGTTTATGTATAGCCATGGTACGAGCACTTGGGCGTACCTACCTGCCTCGACCCATTGGTCTCCTAGTGCCCATGGAAACACGAGTGGGCTCAGCCAAAAAATCAACGCGAAAGGGATTGCGCTAATAAGCATCGACTTCACCACGCTACTCCGCACCGCGCGAAACAAGTCCTTGCGAGGCGTGCTGGCAAACTCCGGAAAGTACACCTGGCTTAGCGCCGCACCGATCAGGCTTGCTGGTACGTTGACAAGTCTCCACGCCTGCGAATACTGGCCGAGTGCCGAAAGCGACATGGAGCCGATGACCAGGTTGATCCCGTTCATTCGAAATGAATCGACTAGCGCTTGCGGCGCCGTGAGCGCTGGCAATCGCCAGTGCCGCCGAAACAGGTATGACCACTGTCGCAAATTGCGACCATCCTTTTTAAGGCGGCGAGACGGGTCGGAGAGCACCAGTAGTAATGCGGCAACAGCTTGCCCAGTAATCATTCCCAAGACTAGCCCGAAGCCTGACGGGTTTGGCACAAGGCCGGCAAGCGCCTGCGATCCTGCAATCGCAACGGCCTGCAAGACGCGGTTCCGGCTGAGTATTCCGTATCGGTTCAGGCGCATGAACCAATACATCATTATAGCGTTGTACCCCAGAAGAAAAGTGCTCGGCCCGAGGAGCAGGATCAACCACCGCCAGTCACCGTCTATAGCGATGGGTAGCGCTGCGATCACGACACAGACAAGGGCTATTAGCAGGCTCGCGATCAATAATAGTCGCAGGGTCAGCTGTTTGACTGCAGCAGCTTCGCGGGGCGAACGCGGAAGCACGATTGCCATCTCGTACCGAAGAGTTGCTATCACGGACGCAAACGCCGTGATCGAGACAAAGATCGCATACTCTCCGAAAGCGATCGGGCTGTACATACGTGCAAGGAATGGCAATGCCGCCACCGTCGCAAGTTGCGCAATCACCGACCCGGAGAGCAGCGCCATGATGCTGCGTGCTCTGCTGCGACGCGTGCGCACCGAATTCTCCGACATTCGGTGCTAGCCCTTCGGCGGCGTCGCGAGATCTGCGAGGAGCGCAGCAAACTTGGAGAAGTTAGTCTCTGCCGACCACGCTCGCGCCCAGTGCGAGTGGCTCGACTTCACATAAGCGCGATAGGCTTCGTCGTCAGTGCTGAGCAGAGAGTTTAGGCGATCAGCAAGCTCTACCGGCGTCGGATTGGCGGGGAGGAGTCCGTCAAACATCCCTCCTTCGACATCGATTGTCTCGGAATTACCCCCGACATCAGTCGCGATAATCGGGAGGCCCTGGGAGAGTGCCTCCATGATTGAAACCGGCACACCCTCGGAAGCAGAGACATTGACGAACGCAGACCCAGGGTGCGCAGCGAGCCAATGCCGAACTTCAGCGTTCGCAAGACCTCCCACGAAGGAATAGGTACCAGCTTCAAGAAATTCTCCTGCCCGCTGACGGACGCTGCCAGCATAATCAGACTCATCTGGGCCGATGTGAAACCATCTCACTTTCCGGCCGCGCGCTTGGAGTTCGGCAAGTGCATCAATCAGCGATTCCAAACGCTTCACCGGCACGATAAATGAGCAAGACACAACCGTCATCAACTGTTGATCACTGTTGCAAGCGCTCAGCGCGGGAGCAACGCCGAGACGCGCGACGCGTATCTTGCCCCGGAACTGGGGGAATTTTTCGCGCAGGTAGTCAGCACCAGCTTGTGATACCGAGAATACGCTGTGCACATTTTCTAGCATATACGTGCGCGCCGGAAGATACTTCGATCTTTGGCGTTCGGCATAAATGTCGAATCCATGCGCACGTGCTACAATTGGAACGCGATTGAGATGCGTTATTGAACGTAACTCGATAGCAAGAGCTGTCGGCGAATGGAGCCAGTAACTATAGAAGACGCATCGGGATCTTCCCAACACGCGTTGCTCAAGCTCACGCGCCACCTCATTTGCGCGAATCTGTGCGTGTGTTCTCAAACGGAATTCCTGGAGTCTGCCGCGAAGAGACGCCCGAGCGCGAACGGCAGCCAATATCGCTTTCAGATTGAGCAATGGGTGCCGCACCATGTGCCGCAGAAGCAGGGAGGCTCGAGACTCCTTGTGAGCCGGAGCAAGTGTAACCACATTGAGCGGAACTTGACGCCGGGGAGTTGCGTCCGCCACCGACGTAGTCGGGATGATAAGCACTAGCTCGAATTGCCTGGCCAAGAGAAGGATTTCGGACTCAATAAATTGCTCCCCACTGCCGAAGGGGAAACTCTCAGTAAATAAGACGACGACGCTGTCATCATCTGTGCCTGCTATAGGACTCAAGGCGTCATGCTCCAGAGGTGGTAGCCAACACGCCAGCGCGTGGAGACACAACTGGCGTGCAAGCAAACGAGTCAGATTGATGGCGGTGGTACGAAGCCAGTTTAGGCCACAGTCTAAGTGAACCGTCCCCGGTTGATGCCGGTTCCTTTCGGGTCTGGAAGGAAGATAGGCATCATGCCGAACCAGATCCCGGAGGAGACGAAGCGGCGAGCGGTGAGGCTCGTGCTCGACCATCTCGATGAGTACCCGAACCTGGTGACCGCGTGCGAGACGGTATCGAAGCGGCTCGGTTTCGGTGCCGAGTCGCTGCGCCGCTGGGTTCGGCAGGCGCAGGTCGACGCCGGCGACCGGCAAGGCGCGTCGACGAGCGAGTCGGAGCGGGTGCGGCGGCTGGAGCGGGAAAACCGTGAGTTGCGCGAGGCGAACGCGATCCTGCGGGACGCGGCGGTTTCTTCGCCGGGGAACTCGACCCCCGACGCCGCTGATCGTTGGCTTCATCGACGTGCAGCGAGCCAAGGGCGCGCGGTCGAGTCGGTCTGCCAGGTCCTGCGCGAGCAGGGCGTGCAGGTCGCCGCACGGACCTACCGGGCGTGGAAGCACCCCCAGCCGAGCAACGGCAGCTCGCGGACGCGGTCATCATCGACGCGCTGAGGGCGACCTCCAGCACGTGACCGCGCATCTGCGCCGGCCGGCCACGACGTGTCCCAGCGGCGCGTGGACCGGTGGTGATGCGTGATCTCGGCCTCAACGGCCGTGTCCGGGGCCGCGGCGTGCGCACCACGGTCTCGGACAAGCACGTCGATCGCGCGCCCGACCTGCTCGAGCGCGACTTCACCTCGCCGGCCCCGAACCAGCGTTGGGTGGCGGACTTCACGTACGTGCGCACCTGGGCCGGGTTCGTGTACGTGTCGTTCGTGATCGACTGCTTCTCGCGCGCGATCGTCGGTTGGCAGGCGGCCACGACGAAGACGACACCGCTGGTCACCACGGCGCTGCGCATGGGCCTGTGGCGGCGCGACCGAGCCGGCCGCCCGGCGCTCGACGGACTGGTCCATCACAGCGATGCCGGGTCGCAGGGCGGATTCAACTGGTCGTCGCAACACCTCGATCACGGAGGTGTGGGATGGGAAGAGCGAGGAAGTAGTTGCCTGAGGCGCCGGCGGGCGCTCGCCGGCAGTGGTCGGCGGATCGGGCCCTGCGGGCGACGATGCGGTCGCCCGGTCGACCCGAGCCGTGGCGTGCGGTGCAGCGGGCGTTCTGGCGGCTGATCGCCGAGGGGGCGACCACGGCTGACGCCGCGGTCGAGGTTGGCGTGTCGGAGCCGGTCGCTTCACGCTGGTTCCGCCACGGTGGCGGCATGTCGCCGATCAGTCTGGAAGAGCCCTCTGGGCGGTATCTGTCGTTCGACCTGGATCGTGTCAGATTAGTGCCCTGCGGCTGACCTGAGCGGGGGCCGAGGAACGTGACGACGCGGGGCTGGGTCATGGCTCCCAGCCTACGGTCGCGGGGGGGTGCACGGGCTGCTGACGAGCGCGTCTACCCGCCGAAGAGCTGTGCGGTGCGCGGCTCCGGGCATGCAGCCGTCGCCTCGGCTTCCTCTGCATCATTGAGCTGCATCATGACGTCGAGATACGGCGTCCAGATCTCTCCGCTCTGGACGCCCAAGTAGCGCTCGCGCCACACCTCGAATGACGGCGGCTCCGATATGGCGAGCGCCAGGTCGAGCCTTCGCAGGCAGTCGCCGCTCTCGACCAACGCCTCGAAGTAGCCCCGCATCTCATCCTCATTGAGCGGCTCGGGTTCGGGCGGCGCGACGAGCGCCACGCAGTCCTCGAACACCGACTCCGGCAGTCCGCCTTCGACGTTGATCCCCTCGCCCGGAGCCGCCGTGTAGCTGACCGGGTATCCGCGTTCGCGCAGGCAGTCCGCGACAGGTGTCATGTCAGGGTTGCCGTCGGCCAGCATCGGGTAGTCAGCGACCCGCGCATCTTGCGACGGTGGAACCGCATCAGCGCAACCGGCGACAGAAAACGCCACCACAAGGAGGAGGAGCGTGGACCGGCCCCGGGTCAAGTGCAACGTCGGCCGGAGTAGGGGACCTCAGTGATCGAGGCGTAAGCACTACCACTCGTGATGCTCCGAAACCCGAAAGTGTTCTCTTGCACGTGGACATCGTTGCCGGTGTAGTACCACCACCGCTCACTCGTGCCCAACGTCGACGACTGAGTGTGCCTAATGTTGCCGCGCGCGCTACTCCAGGTCTCGACAGTGCTGCCTGCGGCGCACGACAGCGAGCCATGATTCGCTGTGCCAGCCTGCGCAACGGCCGGCGTTGCCAATATCATCAGCGATGCAGCGGCAATGCCCGCAGTGAGTCGGGACCAGATTCTCATGAGTGGCTCCTTTGTCAAAGTGCCAGAACCTTAAGCCTCAAGTTGCGCCAAGCGCAAGAGTCCATTAGCACAGTACCTGCTGCGAGCCGAGATGGCCTTCTTGGCATCGTTGCCAGAACGTGACCCGGCAACCTGCATCCCCGTACGTATGCTCACTCCGGGAGGATCACCGTGGCGACTTCTGACGTGATCGAGCACGAGCGGGCAGACCCCCGCCGGGCCGAGGCTGGCGCACCTGTCGAGGAGCGGGCTGTACATGCCCGCCGCAACCGCGGCGGCTGGGCACGGGGGGTCGGCATTGCCGTTGTGGCGCTGCTTGTCGGCGCCGCGGCTGGCTGGGCGGGCACGACGGTGCTCGCGCCGCCGCAGCAGGTGCTCGAGGCCGACGCGTTCTCTACCGTGGCGGTGGTGCCGGGCGAGGTGGGTTCGTCGATCACGCTCAACTCGGTGGCGTCCTGGGCGACGAGCCCGGTCGCGCTCAACGGCGCATCCGGCACCGTCACGAGCGTCGACATCGCTCCGGGCACATCGGTCGAGAAGGGTCAGCGCCTCTACTCCGTCAACCTACGACCAGTGGTCGCGGGGCAGGGCGCGATCCCCGCCTACGGCCCGATCGCGCCGGGCGATGCGGGCCCGCAGGTGTCGCAGCTGCAGCAGCTGATGACCGACCTGGGCTTCTGGCGCGGCGCGGTCAACGGCCGCTACACCGCGCCGTTCGCGACCGCCGTGCGCAACTGGCAGCGCGCATCCGGGTACCCCGTCGACGGCGTCGTGCAGGGCGGCGACATCGTCTGGGTGCCGCAGCTGCCCGCGCGCATGTCGCTCGACGGCGAGACGATCGCGACCGGCCGCATCGTCTCGGCCGGCGAGGGCGACATCGTCGCGCTCGGCAGCGCACCGACGTTCACCATCCCGCTGCAGCAGGCGCAGACGCGCTTCGCCCCGACCGGCACGCGCGTGATCGTGCAGGCGCCCGACGGTGCGCTCTGGGAGGCGGTCGCCGGAGCGCAGGCGGCCGACCCGATGTCGAGCGAGACGGTGCACGTCGCGCTCGCCGCGCCCGACGGCGGCCCGGTGTGCGCGGATGCGTGCGACCTGATCGGCGCGGAGGGCCAGGCGACGCTGATGAGCGAGATCGTCACCGTGCCGGCCGTCGCCGGGCTGGTTGTGCCCGCCTCGGCGATCACCACGGGCGGCGACGGGCGCGCGTTCGTCACCGACGCGGACGGCGCGCAGCACGAGGTGACCGTCGTGCAGTCGGCGCGCGGGATGGCGCTCATCGAGGGCGTCGCCGAGGGGCTCGAGGTGCGCATCCCGGCGGCGCAGGGGCAGTGAACGCCGAGGCGGTGCGCAGCGAGGCGGTGCGCGCGGCGGCTGCGACCGCGGCGGCTGCGACGACGCTGCTCGCCGCCCGCGACGTGTCGTTCGGCTACGCGAAGGGCGCTCCCGTGATCGCCGGGTTCGACGACGACTTCGTCGCCGGCGAGGTGGTGGCGCTGACGGGCCCGTCGGGGCGGGGCAAGTCGACGCTGCTGTACGTGCTCGGGCTGATGCTCGCGCCCACGGCTGGTGCGGTCGAGGTCGACGGGCGTGACGCGTCGCAGTTGCGCGACGGCAGGCGGGCGCGGTTGCGGGCGGATGCGTTCGGCTTCGTCTTCCAGGATGCGGCGCTCGACGCGACCCGCACCGTGCTCGACAACGTGCTCGAGACCACCCTCTACCGCGGCCAGTCGCGCGCCGCCCTCACGGACCGCGCATACGCGCTGCTCGACCGCTTCGGGGTATCGGTGCGCGCCGACCACAAGCCCGGGCAGATCTCCGGCGGGCAGGCGCAGCGCATCGCCGTCTGCCGAGCGCTGCTGGGCGACCCGCGCATCGTGCTCGCCGACGAGCCGACCGGCAACCTCGACGCCGCATCGTCGGCGACGGTCGTGGGTGCCCTGCGCGAGCAGGCGTCGCGCGGCGCTGCGGTCGTGATCGCCACGCACGACCGCGACGTGATGGCGCAGTGCGATCGGCGGGTAGCGCTGTGAGGCTCGCGGCGGTGCTGCGCGAAGCGATCGCGACCGCTTGGGGCACGAAGGTCGCCTCGATCGTGTCGATCGTGATGGTCGCCGGCATGGTGATCGCGGTGCTGCTCACCACCGGCCGCACCGTCGGCGCCCAGCAGGGCGTGGTCGACACGCTCGACGACGCCGGCACCCGCGCGGTCGTGGTGCGGGCACAGGAGGGCTCCGGCCTCGACACCTCCGCGCTCGCGCGGCTCGAGGGTGTCTCGTCGATCGCGTGGCTGGGCGGCTTCGGCTCCGCGCAGGATGCGACGAACACGCTCGTGCCCGGCGGCACGAAGGTGCCGATCCGGTTCGGGTTCGGCATCGACCTGGCGACCCTCGGCGTCACTGCGCCGAGCCTGCCCGGCACCGCCTACGCATCCGCCGCCGCCCTCGAGCAGCTCGGCATGCACAGTGCGGCCGGCTCTGTCACGACCGCCGACGGCGTCGACTACTCGATCGGCGGCCGCATCGAGGTGCCCGAGCACCTGGCGTTCCTCGAGCCGCTCATCGTCGTGCCCGTCGAGGCGCAACTGGCGCCGGTGCTCGACGGCGGCGCGACCAGCGCGCAGGTGGTGCGCGGTGAGGATCTCGCGATCCTGGTCGCGATCGCTGATGACGCCGCGCATGTCGCGGGAGTGACCGATGCGGTGCGGGGCGTGATCGACGTCACCGACCCGCAACTGGCGACCATCGAGACCAGCCAGCAGCTCGCGCAGCTGCGGCAACTGATCGACGCGCAGCTCGGCGGCGCCGGCCAGGCGCTCGTGCTCGCCATCTTCGGCCTCACCGCCGTGCTCGTCGCCGCCATCCTCTACGCACTCGTCATGATGCGCCGCAAGGACTTCGGCCGCCGCCGCGCCCTCGGAGCCAGCCAAGGCCTCATCGTCGGGCTCGTGCTCGCGCAGGTCGCGGCACTCGGATGCGTCGGGGCACTGCTGGGCGGCGCCGTCTCGTTCACCGCCATGGCCGTCGGCGGCGACCCGCAGCCACCGCCCAGCTACTACTTGGCCATCATGATCCTCGCCGCCGTCACCGCGACCGTCGCGGCGCTCGTGCCGGCTGCCGNCATGGCCGTCGGCGGCGACCCGCAGCCACCGCCCAGCTACTACTTGGCCATCATGATCCTCGCCGCCGTCACCGCGA
Source organism: Agrococcus beijingensis (assembly GCF_030758955.1). Taxonomy (NCBI): domain Bacteria; kingdom Bacillati; phylum Actinomycetota; class Actinomycetes; order Micrococcales; family Microbacteriaceae; genus Agrococcus; species Agrococcus beijingensis. Next base: position 2,855,058 of record NZ_CP132360.1, read on the forward strand.
CCGTCGCGGCGCTCGTGCCGGCTGCCGCCGCCGCGAGGCGCGACCCGGCGCGCGAGCTGCGAGTGCCGTGAGCGGACACCCGCTCTCACTTTGAACAATCACGTCCGGACTGCACGCGGCCCGGCAGATCTCGATCGCGTCCCGGCTCGGCGGAGTCGCTCAGCCTTGTCGGATCTCGAATGGGCACGCAGCTTCGGCCGCAAGCCCTTGATCACCCTGCAGTGCAGCCAGGGGGGTAGTACGAGAGTGTCGTGCCTGTCGAGTTGAACGCATCCCGGAACGTCTCGTACGACGGCGGCTCGGGGACATCGAACCCGGCGGCTCCGAGGCACGAGAACTGGGCACCGAGGGCGTCATAACGGGCTCGCAGATCCTGCTCGTCGCGAATCTCGACCCATTCCCCAACCTTCACGCGCAGACAGTAATCAACATCTTCGCGGTACTGATCGTCCTGCTCCGGAGGCACGTGGCCTGAGCTCAGTCCCCCGGCCGGCGTGCCGGGTGGGATGGATGCATCCCACCCGGCATCGCGCAGGCACGCGACCATGGCTGTGCTCCACTCGTCAAGGGTTCCTTCGTGGGTCTCGCCGCTCACAGGCGCGATGACCAGCGGCTCAACAGTGGGCGCCGGGTCCGGCGCCGACGCGCACCCGACGCACGCGAAAGCGGTGAGCATGGCGGCAAGAGACCCAACGCGCAGCTTCTTCATACAACGTCCCCTGATCGTGCGGGCCCCCTTGCCCGGCTGACCGCACACTACCCCGAGGATGGGCGCTCACTTCCGCAGAAGCGCCGCGGCTCGTGCTGCGATCGCCACCTCCTGCGCGCAGACGCGCTGCGCCGGCCCTGAGGGAGCGAGCGACCTGACCGCAGCGGGGGTGCGGGCGATGTCGTCGGAACCGTCAGGGCCTAGCCCGACTCTCCACATTCACTCTCCACAAACCCCCGATTTGCGGTCCGCAGCAGTTACGTTGAGTGACATGGAGTGCGAAAAGGAAGCAGGAGCTAGCCCAACTCCGCTGAATACCGCGGCTTTCGGGGGTTGCGTTCGGATGGCCCCGGATCAGAAGGTTGGGGGTTCGAGTCCCTCCGGGCGCGCACTGTGATGAGTCGCGACATAGGTCTGCCCCGAAGCGCCGCGCGCCCGCGCGCCGCGCCAGCAAGAAGGCCGACGCCAGCGCAGAGGCCACCAGCGCAGAGGCCGCCTCCGCCGACGAGACCGCTGCGGCGCCCGCCGAGGCACCGGCAGAGGCACCGGCCGACGCGCCCGCCGCCGACGCCGAGGCGCCCGTCGCAGACGCCGAGGCGCCCGTCGCCCCGAAGCGCACCCGTGCGAGCCGCTCGCGCAAGGCCGCCGCCGAGGCGCCGGCTGACGAGGCTCCGGCGACCGAGGCACCCGCGACCGAGGCCCCTGCTGCCGACGCGCAGCCGGCCGAGGCCGACACCCAGGCGCAGGCCGCCGACGAGCAGCCCGCGCAGCGCCCCGCACGCGGCCGCGGCCGCCAGTCGCAGCCCGCGCAGGACCCCCAGGCGGCGGATGCGTCTGCTGACGACGCCGACGCCACCACGTCGGGTGCGCAGGACGACCGCGCCGCCGGTGGCGACGCATCCGACAACGACGCCGAGCAGGGCGACCAGGGCCAGCGCGAGACCACCTCGCGCCGCCGCCGCTCGCGCGGCAAGGGCGGCCAGCAGGGCCAGCAGGACGAGCAGGAGTCGGACGACGACGAGGGCTCGCGCCGTCGCGGCCGTGGCCGCAACCAGCAGGGCGACAGCGGCCAGGGCCAGCAGGCGCAGGGCCGCCAGCAGAACGGCCCGCAGGCGCAGCGCCAGCAGACGCAGCAGGACGACCAGGACGGCACGTCGCGTCGCACCCGCGGCCGCGGCCGCGACCGCGCGCGCACCGGACCCGACGCCGAGCTCGAGATCCACGAGGACGACGTGCTGCTGCCGGTCGCCGGCATCCTCGACGTGCTCGACAACTACGCCTTCGTGCGCACCTCCGGCTACCTGCCCGGCGCGAACGACGTCTACGTCTCGCTCGCCCAGGTCAAGAAGCACGGCCTGCGCAAGGGCGACGCCGTCGTCGGCGCCATCAAGCAGCCCCGCGACGGCGAGCAGCAGCAGTCGACCCGCCAGAAGTTCAACGCGCTCGTGCGCGTCGACTCGGTCAACGGCCAGACCGCCGAGGACGCCCTGAACCGCGTCGAGTTCTCGAAGCTCACGCCGCTCTACCCGCAGGAGCGCCTGCGCCTCGAGACCACCTCGAACAAGCTCTCGACCCGCGTCATCGACCTCGTCGCGCCGATCGGCAAGGGCCAGCGCGGCCTGATCGTCTCGCCGCCCAAAGCCGGCAAGACTCTCGTGATGCAGGCCATCGCCAACGCGATCGCCGAGAACAACCCCGAGGTGCACCTGATGATCGTGCTCGTCGACGAGCGCCCCGAGGAGGTCACCGACTTCCAGCGCACCGTCAAGGGCGAGGTCATCGCGTCGACCTTCGACCGGCCCGCCGAGGATCACACGATCGTCGCCGAGCTCGCGATCGAGCGCGCCAAGCGCCTCGTCGAGCTGGGCCACGACGTGGTCGTGCTGCTCGACGGCATCACCCGCCTCGGCCGCGCCTACAACCTGTCGGCACCGCCGTCGGGCCGCATCCTCTCGGGCGGCGTCGACTCGAGCGCGCTCTACCCGCCGAAGAAGTTCTTCGGCGCCGCGCGCAACATCGAGCACGGCGGCTCGCTCACCATCCTCGCCACGGCGCTCGTCGAGACGGGCTCCAAGATGGACGAGGTGATCTTCGAGGAGTTCAAGGGCACCGGCAACATGGAGCTCCGCCTGTCGCGCCACATGGCCGACAAGCGCATCTTCCCCGCGGTCGACGTGAACGCATCCGGCACCCGTCGCGAGGAGATGCTCATGGGCGTCGACGAGACCAAGGTGATGTGGAAGCTGCGTCGCGCGCTCGCCGGCCTCGAGACGCAGCAGGCGCTCGAGCTGGTGCTCAAGCAGCTCAAGGAGACGCAGTCGAACGTCGAGTTCCTGATGAAGGTCTCGAACTCGGTGCCCGGCCAGCACGACAAGGACTGACATGTTCGAATCCGTGGCCGGCCTGCTCGCTGAGCATGCCGACCTCGAGCAGCAGCTGGCCGACCCTGCGCTGCACGCCGACGCCGGTCGTGCGCGCAGGGTGAACCGGCGCTACGCCGAGCTCAGCCAGATCAAGGCGGCGCACGAGCGCTTCGTGAGCTCAGGCGACGACCTCGAGGCGGCGCGCGAGCTCGCCCGCGAGGACGAGGCGTTCGCCGAGGAGGTGCCGGCGCTCGAGCAGGTCGCCCACGAGGCGGAGGAGAAGCTGCGGCGCCTGCTGATCCCGCGCGACCCCGACGACGGCCGCGACGTGATCATGGAGGTCAAGGGCGGCGAGGGCGGCGAGGAGTCGGCCCTGTTCGCCGCCGACCTCGTGCGCATGTACTCGCACTACGCCGCCAGCCGCGGCTGGAAGGTCGAGATGCTCGAGTCGACGCCGAGCGACATGGGCGGCTTCAAGGACGTGCAGATCGCCATCAAGGGCTCCTCGAACGACCCCGCCGAGGGCGTCTGGGCGTCGCTGAAGTACGAGGGCGGCGTGCACCGCGTGCAGCGCGTGCCGGCCACCGAGACTCAGGGACGCATCCACACCTCGACCACCGGCGTGCTGGTGTTCCCCGAGGTCGACGAGCCCGAGGAGGTCTCGATCGACCAGAACGACCTGAAGATCGACGTCTTCCGGTCGTCGGGCCCGGGCGGCCAGTCGGTCAACACGACCGACTCGGCCGTGCGCATCACGCACCTGCCCTCGGGCATCGTGGTGTCGATGCAGAACGAGAAGAGCCAGCTGCAGAACCGCGAGGCGGCGATGCGCGTGCTGCGCGCCCGCCTGCTCGCGAAGCAGCAGGAGGAGCTCGCGGCGGTCGCCTCCGACGCGCGCCGCTCGCAGATCCGCGGCATGGACCGCTCCGAGCGCATCCGCACCTACAACTTCCCCGAGAACCGCATCGCCGACCACCGCACCGGCTTCAAGGCCTACAACCTCGACACGGTGATGGACGGCGCGCTGCAGCCGGTGATCGACTCGTGCATCACCGCCGACGAGGAGGCGCAGCTCGCCGCCCTCGGCGGCGACGGCGCCTGACGCCGGCCACCGCACACCGAGCCGAACAGACCGGGGCGGATGCGTCCCGGTCGCCGGGCGCATCGGCGCGACCGCAGTCGCCCGCCGGGATGCGCGGGCGAGCGTCGCGCCGAGCGCGATCCGGGGGCTTGTCGGATCCGTGGCGCAGGAGGACCTTGGTGCACGGTGGCGTCCGCCGCCCTCGAATCCCCGCACGAGGAGCACCCATGTCTCGCACCCTGCGGTCGACGACGGCCGCGACAGCGGCCGCCGTCACCGCGATCTTCGCTCTCGCCATGGCCGCCGGCGTCGCCCCGGCCACCGCATCCGACTCGCACGACGACGACCACGACCGCGACCGCGACCGCGACCGCGCCTACGTCACGGTCGCGACCGGCCTCAACAACCCTCGCCAGCTCTCCATCGGCTCCAGCCACCGCCTCTACGTCGCCGAAGCCGGCACCATCGACCCGAACATGTGCGCCGCGATCCCCGGCGCTGCCGCGGAGTTCCAGGTCTGCGGCTTCACCGGGTCGGTCACCGAGGTCAGGCGCGACGGCCAGCAGCGGCGCGTCGTCACCGGCCTGCCCACCCTGGACTTCAACGGCGAGGTGATCGGCGCATCCGACGTCGACGTGAACGGCAACCGCATCTCCGTACTCATCGGCGGCATGGCCGCCGCCTCGTCGTTCCGCGGCGCCGGGCCCGCGGAGTACGCCGCCTTCGGCACCCTGCGCACCGGACGGCTGCAGTCGATGCCGATCGACGGCGCCGACCTCGAGCTCGCCGTCGACGTGCTCGCGCACGAGGTCGACGCGAACCCCGACCTCAACGTGCCGCCCGACAGCAACGCGACCGGGTTCACCCGGCTCGGCTCGAAGCGGTGGGCGATCGTCGACGCCGGCGGCAACACGCTGCTGAAGGCCGACCGCGACGGCGTGCAGACGCTGGCGGTCTTCCCGAACGGCGCGCCCGTCCCGAACCCGTTCGGCCCGGGGGAGGTGCCCCCGCAGGCGGTGCCGACCGACGTCGCGGTCGGACCCGACGGCGCGTTCTACGTGTCGCAGCTCACCGGCTTCCCGTTCCCGACCGGCGGCTCGACCATCTGGCGGGTCAACAAGGACGGCGATGTGACGCCGTACGCCACCGGCCTCACGATGGTCACGAGCCTCGAGTGGCGGGGCGACAGGCTCTACGCCGTGCAGCTCGACGACAGCAACTTCTTCGACGGGCACGTCGGCTCCCTGCGGAGGATCACGCCCGGGGGCTCGGTGCACGAGGCGGTGCTGTCGGGCCTCGACGCGCCGTACGGCCTGGCGATCCGCGGCCACGACGCGTACGTCACCGTCGGCTCGGTCTCCTCGGGCGGCGGCTCGGTGATCCAGGTCGACCTGCGCTGACCGGCCCACGCGGCCGCGGCCCCCGCTCGTCGTGCGGGCGGGGCCGCCCTCAAGTCAGGAAATCAGCCCGAGGTGACACGATCCAGGTCGGAGGCCCACCCATCAGCCGACTGCCACCAAGGTCATGACCGGGTACATCTAGTTGCCTTGGCTTAGTCCGTTGACTGACCCTTGCCGAGCACGATCCGCGGGGTGCCACGCCAGCCATCAGCGGTTGAGATGTTTCGGCCGTCGACGAGCAGCTTGATGCCAGGAAGGTCGCTTGCCGTAAGCGTCGAGTAGTCGCTGTGGTCGGTCTGGATGATGGCCACATCAACCGAGTCGCCGAGACTGAACGGCGTGAATCCGAGCGAGCTGAGTTCGTCGTCGCCGTAGAGGGGATCATGGACGCGAACAGTGGCTCCGGCGGACTCCAGAGCAGCGACCGTCGCGAAGACGCCTGAGAAGGCAGTCTCCTTCACTCCACCACGGTAGGCGGCACCGAGCACGACGGCGTTCATGCCTTCGAGCCCTCCCAACGTGGAGGCAGCACGCTGCACCAGCCGGTCTGGCATCGAGGCGTTGAACTTGCGCGCGGTCCGGACGATCTCTGCGTCGCCGTCCGTCGACAAATAGAGCCGGGGGTAGACAGGAATGCAATGCCCGCCGACGGCGATGCCCGGGCGGTGGATGTGGCTGTAGGGCTGCGAGTTGCAGGCCTCGATCACCTGATAGACGTCGACGCCGACCGAGTCTGCATACACCGCGAACTGGTTTGCGAGGCCGATGTTGACGTCACGGTAGGTGGTCTCGGCGAGCTTGGCCATCTCTGCGGCTTCGGCAGTGCCGAGATCCCAGACGCCATTCGCCCTCGCAAGATCCGGTCGCTCGTCGAATTGCAGAACCGCCTCGTAGAACGCGCGCGCACGCTCAGTGCCAGCCGCAGAGAGGCCGCCGATGAGCTTGGGGTAGCGGCGCAGATCGGCAAAGACGCGGCCGGTCAGCACACGCTCGGGGGAGAAGACCAGGTGGAAGTCCTCGCCCTCGGTGAGGCCCGAGATCTCCTCGAGCATCGGCTTCCAGCGCGTGCGGGTCGTGCCGACGGGCAGCGTCGTCTCGTAGGAGACGAGCGTGTTCGGCGTCAGGTGCTCGGCGAGCGATCGAGTCGCCGCATCCATCCAGCCGAAGTCCGGCTCCCAGGAGGCGTCGTCGACGAACAGGGGCACGACCAGAACGACTGCGTCTGCGCCGGGAACTCCGTCGGCGTAGTCCGTCGTGGCGCGCAGCCGACCGTCGGTGACAGCGGAGGCCAGCTTCTCTTGCAGATGCTGCTCTCCGGGGAACGGCTCGAGACCCGCGTTGATCTGCTGGACAGTTCGCTCGTTGACATCGATTCCTACCACTTCGTGGCCAGAGTCCGCGAACTGTACAGCCAGTGGAAGGCCGATCTTCCCAAGTGCAACGACTGCGATGCGCATGTGTTCCTTCGTTTCGTTTCGTTTCGTCAGTGCTGCGGAATGTGGATGGTCTCGCCCGTGTGGGCCGACTCGAGAGCCGCCTCAACGATCTCGAGCGTGTGGAGTCCCTGCTCCATCGTGACCACGTCGCTCTCCAGACCGAGGACTGCGTCGCGGAACGCCTCGTGCTCTACGCGAAGCGGTTCGCGCTTCGGAAATGCAAAGCGCGTGACATCGCCTTCTGCGACGCCGCGGAAGGACGAGATCGACTCCCACTCCACGTCGATCGTTCCGTTTGCGTAGAATGTCAGGTCGCCGGCCATCGTGTCAGCGATGAATGTGCCCTTTTCGCCGGTGACCGTCGTCAGTCGTTCCTTCATCGGGCTGAGCCAATTGACGACGTGATTGACATTAACGCCGTTCTCGAGCTTTCCGGTAACCAGCACCATGTCTTCGTGTGGGCGTCCTGACTTCATGGCTACTTGGCCCGAAACGCTTGCATAGGCGCTGCCAGCGATCCAGGCGGTCAGGTCGATGTCGTGGGATGCAAGGTCCTTGCCGACGCCGACATCCGCAATGCGTGCAGGGAAGGGACCCTGCCGGCGGGTCGCGATCTGATAGACAGCCCCGAGCTCACCGCTCTGGATCCGCTTGCGCATCTGTTGCAATGCCGGGTTGAAGCGCTCGATATGACCCACCGCACCGATGAGGCTTCGTTCGCTGAATGCCTTGCGCATCCGCTGGCCAGCCTCCACTGAGTGAGCGATGGGTTTCTCGACGAGCGTGTGAACCCCCGCTTCTGCCAATCGGATCGCAACTTCCTCGTGGAACTGGGTGGGCACGGCCACGACGGCTATTTCGATGCCAGCCTCGATGAGGTTTTCGACGCTGGCAAGAACGGGCAGCCCCGCCGCGACGCCGTGCGGGTCACCCATTGCGTCAGCGACTGCGATCAGATTAACGCCAGTGACTTCTCGCATTACTCGGGCGTGGTGGCGTCCCATCATGCCGAGGCCAATGAGGCCAGCTCGAAGAGCCATCACGCACCCGCCTTCGCGAGCACGTTCACGCCTGTGATGATGCGATCCATGTCGGAATCTGAGAGCGAAGGATGCACTGGCAGCGAAAGCACGGTGGCGGCAGCGGCCTCAGTGTTGGGCAGTTCGAGTCCCGGCGCGAACTTCTTTAGCGATTCCAGTCGGTGGTTCGGAATCGGGTAATAAACGCCGTTGCCAATGCCGTACTCGTCTTTCAGAGCGCGCGAGAAGCCATCGCGGTCATCCTCGACACGGATCGTGTATTGGTGGTAAACGTGCTCTGCGCCTGCGGCGACCGCGGGAGTCTGAATCCCGACGAGATCACGGTCAAGTCGGGCGGCGTTGCGACGGCGCTGATCCGTCCAGGCGTCGAGTTTCGTGAGCTGGACGCGGCCAATCGCCGCGTGAATATCGGTCATGCGAGCATTGAAGCCAATGAGCTCGTTAGCGTACTGGCGTTCCATGCCCTGATTGCGCAGGAGTCGAACTGCGCGAGCCATATTCTCGCTGTCGACGACGACCATGCCACCTTCGCCACTGGTCATGTTCTTTGTGGGGTAGAGGCTGAACATGGCGAAAGTGCCGAAAGTGCCGACGGGAGATCCGCCAAGAGTGGCGCCATGCGCCTGGGCAGCGTCCTCAAACATCATCAGGCCATGACGCTCGGCGATGATCCGCAGTTCTTGCATGCGCGCCGGGTGGCCGTACAGGTGCACAGGCATGATGGCCCTAGTGCGAGGAGTAATGGCCTCCTCGACTGACGCGGGGTCAAGGGTGAAAGTGTCGAGTTCGATGTCGGCAAAGACCGGCGTCGCGCCGGTAAGTGCCACGGAGTTACCTGTGGCGGCGAACGTGAAGGATGGGACGACCACCTCATCACCCGCCCCAATGCCAGCAGCTAGCAGCCCGAGGTGCAGCCCGGCCGTGCCTGAGTTGACCGCTACGGCGAGGCGACCACCGACAAGTCTCTCGCCGAACTCACGCTCGAAAGCAGCGACCTCGGGGCCCTGGGCAATCAGGCCCGAACGCATGACCCGATCGACTGCCTCACGCTCCTCGTCTCCGATGATGGGCTTGGCAGCGGGGATTAGGTCAGGCATGGGAGAGGACTCCTTCGATCTCGACAAACTCCGCCCCGCTCGCGGGGCATACATACCTTCCATCGCGTGCCTCAAGCTTGCGACCCGCGGGGCCGACCCAGCCGATCTGTCTCGCGGGTACTCCCGCGACCAGGGCAAAGGCTGGTACATCTTTGGTGACGACTGCCCCGGCCGCGACGGTGGCCCATTCGCCGATGGTGACCGGCGCGACGCATACGGCTCTCGCCCCGATCGCGGCGCCGCGATGGATTGAGACCCCCGTAGCCTCCCAGTCACTCGCCGACTTGGGCGAACCGTCTTCGTTGATAGCTCGCGGGTGCAGGTCATTCGTGAGCACCACGCCGGGTCCGATGAAGACACCTTCCGCCAGTGTCGCCGGTTCATAGACCATCGCGAAATTCTGGATCTTGCAGCGATCGCCGATAGCTACGCCAGCGCCAATGTAGGCGCCCCGACCGATCACGCACTCGGCTCCGACGGTCGCATACTCCCGCACCTGAGCGAGGTGCCAGACAGTCGTCTTATCGCCGATGGTCGCGCGCTCATCTACGTCAGCGCTTGGCAGAATCTTCGGGAAGGTGTGCTCGGGCATCGTCACCATTCTAGGCAGACTGCTCACGCAGGAGGCGCGTCTTCCACGCTGTTCATCTCAGGGACATGTCGGGCTCATCGCAGTTGACGGTGTAGGCGTCCGGACCGCGTCGTTGCGCTGGTAGTGGTCGAGGTCACGTCCTGCCGACTCGATGAGCTCGGCCTGGAGGGCGTCCGGCAGCGCCTCTAGCCCGACCGTGCGGTGCTGCCGTTCCGGATGATCAAGGCGGACGACTCGTGTCCGTCGTGCGGTTGCCGGGGCGTGCTGCGCAACTCGATGACGCGGGGCCGGCGCATGCCCCGTTTGGGGGCTCTTCGCCGTTGAGTGTGGGTCATGCGAATAGTCCGCCGGCGCGTCACCCGCTACCCACGCTCAACGGCGAAGAGCCACATTATGTGCTCGATCGCCTCGGTGCGGGCGACAGGGCCAACAGCTACTTGGTACGCGATTTGCGCGCCGACATCGCTTCGAGTCTTGCGCGAACACTGCCACCCGCCGAAGCTGTGCCCTATCTGCAACAGGCCGTAGAAATTCGTGCAGGTAGGCAAAGCGCGCACCTGCCGCTTTTCCAGTCCTACTTTCGGAATGCCGAAGATCTTTTTCTACACGCCCAACTTGATGCTACGCAGGCGCCAAGCCTCCGTCGCCGTGCATTGAGGGAACTGTTCGCGGCACCCAAGAATTCTGCGGCGGAGCATGCGGCCTCTCTTGTGCTTATCGCCTCCGACGTTGCACGAAGCGGCGCCAACTCGGTCTCGGGCATTGGTGGTGATCCTGAGATCCTCATTGCTGTTTCGCATGGCAACGAAGGCGTTCTAATGCAAAGGGCGGCAGAGATCATCCTGCAAGAGTCTCAACTAGATGACACCAAGCTGGGTGGCCGCGGCGAGGTGAGGGCGGTGCGGGGGTCGGAGTATGACGATCGATACAGCTTCGTTTTGAAGTCAACCGCGAAGAAGCAGGTCGACCACGACCTCTGGGCGCAATCGCTACTTCGTCCAGCCCTGGAAGCACTTGGTCGACCAGACCTGCTACTCACGGACCACTTGTGTACGGTGCCCCGCAAGGGAGAGGCTCCCGGGGGTGACGATGTATGGGAAGTGCGCTGGTACGCTCCGGGGGAGATCTTGTCAGACTATGTGCGGAGGCACCCTGGCGAGCAAGGAAGGACGAAGTTACGTGCTGCCGCCGACTACCTCGGCTTGTTCCATCGCGTGATGTGGCACCATCCCACTATCCGCGAGTCAGGTCAGGAACTCCGCAAGAGAGATCTCGGAATGTGGTTGAAGTCGCTGCTCGGAGCGGCTACGGCCCCCGAAGCCTTTCGGTCGTGGCGCGCAGCCTGCAAGCATGCGCCGGACATGAGACGGCGTGACGCACACCCAGACAATTGGATAGTCACGGAATCTGGGGGCGTCGTGGCCTTCGACTTTGAGGCGTCGACCAGCCGACCCCTCTTCTACGAATTGGCTCAATTGGTCGAAGACGGGCAGCTGCTCGCGCCATCTGATCTCGAGGTTCGTGACGAGTTGCTGCATATCTATGCCCACGGTTTGGGTGACTGTGCGGCTCTTGAAGGCCTTTCGAAAGAGGAATGGCGCCACTTGTACGCTGTGGGTGCCATGGCTCGTTGCGTGCGAACCGCGTCGGACCGAGAAGCTCCTTTAGAGGCGATCGAGTCGGCTATGCTCACATTCGACCATCTCGAGGAGTGGCTGGATCCGCTAAAAGCTCCGACCGCCTTCATCGACTCTGTCCAAAGTTGGTGGCGTGCACACCCTGCTCGCCAGGCGAACGGTAGCGGACCAATGTCGGATGGACAGCGCACACGAATTAGCAAGGCGATGTCGTACAACTTGCGACACAATAAGGCGACGCTTGTGGGTCGAGACGGCTGGGTGGACGTCGATCATCTGGTGGACGCAATGCGCTCAAATGGACATCAGGTCGACGTTTCAACACTGCTTGCAGTGGCAAGCGCTCCAGAAGAGCATCGTTTCGAAGTATCGGGTTCAGACATTCGCGCGCGCTACGGACATTCAAAGGCGCTCGCGCTCAAAACGACTCGGCACGAGGCCCGTCCCCAGGGAGTGCTGTATCATGGCACTCCCGCGGAGAATCTGTACTCAATCTTGGACGCCCGGGCTGGGCTGCTTCGGGGAGACCGCGAGTTTGTGCACCTTTCAGAGTCGATCGTCGGTGCCAAACGTCCGGCAGAGCGCTTCAAGTGTCCGGTCATCATCTTGAAGGCTGCGCCTGAGACACCCGGTCTGTTGCCGGAATCTGGTGGTGTTTGGCTTGCGCATCGGGTGCCGGCCACTCGCCTCACAATTGTGCCGCTGTTTGAGGAACTCGGAGTCGCCTAGCGGGTAGTGTTCAAGGGGCGGCATGTCGGCGATATGACGTGACACGTCTTCGAGCGTCGCGTGGGCAGTCGTTCGGCACGGCAACGAGCTCCTGCCGCGCACTGCGCTGGCGGATGGGGACAGCCTAGGTCGGGGACTTAGGTGTGGCGCATCGACCGCGTTCGCCACTTGATTGGGGGGTGCCACACGGCAAGCGCCGAGGCCGATATTTCTGGCTCATCGCAATCCAGGGTGTAGCAGTGGTCTGAAGCCGGCGGCTTCGAGCAGCGATCTGGCGATGTAGTTGGCGAGGTTGCGGAAGCCGAGCGCCGAACCGCGCAGGTGCTCGAGGCGGCCGTTGATCGCCTCTGTCGGCCCGTTCGAGGTCCCGGGTCGATCGAAGTAGGCGAGCACGTCGGCGGAGCGATGCTTCAGCGTCCGTCCGAGCGTGATCACCTCCCGCAGCGCAGCCGGCACGCCGGCGCTGACGNCTTCGACGGCGAGATGACGCTCATCGGCGAACAGCGCATCGAGCCGCTGCTGCTGCCGCGGCGTGCGGAAGGCGGCGCCGGTGTGGAGGGTGCGGCGGGCGGCGTAGAGCGGATCGCCCTTGCGGCCTCGGTGCCCGTGGATCTCCTGCTGGATGCGCCGGCGGCAGCTGTCGAGCGCGTTGCCGGCCAGGCGGACGACGTGGAACGGGTCCATCACCGCGACCGCGCCGGGCAGCTCCTCGACGGTGGCGGTCTTGAAGCCGGAGAACCCGTCCATCGCGACCACCTCGACGCCATCTCGCCAGGCCTGATCGCGGTTGGCGAGCCCAGTGCTGGAACGCCTGCTTCGAGCGGCCCTCGACCATGTCGAGCAGCCGTGCTGGCCCGGTCTTGTCGCGGATCGGGGTGAGGTCGATGATGACCGTCACGTAGCGGTCCCCGCGGCGCGTATGACGCCAGACGTGCTCGTCCACGCCCAGCACCGCGACGGCGTCGAAGCGTGCCGGATCGTCGAGCAGGCGCCGCCTGCCCTCGTCGAGCACGGCCGTGTTCGCGGTGTGCCAAGCGACACCGAGACCGGCCGCGACGCGCGAGACGGTCAGGTGGTCGAGCACCAGCGCGTCCAGCGCCCACCGCAGCCCCGTGCGGGAGATCTTCGCGCGCGGCTCCGCCGCCGCCGTGGTGTCCTGCCGCCAGATGCGACCGCACCCGGTGCAGCGGTAGCGGCGGACGCGGACCAGCAGCGTCGTCGGCCGGTGCCCGAACGGCGCATGCGCCAGTCGCCGCGTCACCGAGTCGCGCGCCACGCCCCGGCAGCCGCACGAGCGGCACCAGTCGTCCGCTTCGACGACCCGGCACCACAGCACCGCCCGCTCCGGCTCGAGCCGCTGTCCAACGGCCTCGAGACCGAGCTCGTCGAGCCGGCAGAACGTGGTGAGATCGGGCGCGTCGAAGGTAGCGTGGAGCACGTCGAGGTCTTTCGGACGGTGAGCGTAGGAACTTCCATCCTGGAAGACCTCGACACCTACCCCGGCAGCGACGCGACCCGAACGACTACACCGTCAACTGCGAAGAGCCGCAAAACGACCATCACGTCACGAAATCGGGCGAAGGTGGCACGATCCAGGTCTGACTCCGCAGCATCAGCTCCGCCCCTCGCGGGATTCGGCACCTCATCGACAGCGCCGGCACCATCGGTGCTCTCTCGCTCCCCCTGCTGATCGACCACGCCCAGTGCACACTCCGACCGCGTCTCACCACGAGGATCGTCGCGCTCCGCGACCCGCCTGCTCGCGCGTCGCGTGCGGTTGCTGCACCATCCAGACCGCATGCCTGGATCGCGTCGCGGTGCAGTTCTGCAGAGGGCCGACGAAGCTGCGCGGGCAGCTGGATCCGGTCTCGCGGGCGGTGCGTGGAGAGCGGCTCGCGCGACCGATCGGTGTCGTTCCGGACGTCATAGAGCACCCGTCCGCGCCGGTGACCGTCGGCGGGCTTGCTCGCGATGCGCCCACCGAGCGCGCTCGTGGCGCTCGGTCGCGCCAACGGCCTGATCGTGCACGTCGACGTCGATGATCTCGACGAGTGTGCGGAACGCGCCGGCGAGACGAGACGGCCAGTGCTTCACTCGAGTGCTGCAGTCAACGCCGCTCCGTGAGCTTCGACACCGGTGAGGTGCAGCCGGTCGGCCGGCGCTCTCCTACGCTGTCCGCCTCGCACGTGCGAGCGGAATGCCGGCGCGCGAACGGCGATGGCCTCGAGCAGCGATCCCGCAGCTTCGATAGCGACGGCCGAACGTGACCGTTCAGACGCTCGAGGGACGGATCACCTCAACTGCCGGAACGACGCGCTCCGAGTGCTGCAGGGGAAAAGAAAAAGGGGCCCCAGAATGATCTGGGGCCCCTGCAGATCAGCAACGCTGCGGTGAATACGTTCCCGGGCCTTGTACACACCGCCCGTCAAGTCATGAAAGTCGGTAACACCCGAAGCCAGTGGCCTAACCTTTTGGAGGGAGCTGTCGAAGGTGGGATCGGTGATTAGGACTAAGTCGTAACAAGGTAGCCGTACCGGAAGGTGCGGCTGGATCACCTCCTTTCTAAGGAGCATCTCGTCGGTATAGCCGGCGCAGAGCCACTTCGGTCGCACACGTCGACCGGTGGTCAGCTCATGGGTGGAACATTGACATTGGTGCTCGGATATCGAGCTCAGCGAAGTACAGCTGCTTAGGCGGCTAGGAACAGCTGGGTGAGAGATGACGAGCACATGCACGCTGTTGGGTCCTGAGGGACCGGACGGCGCCTTTTGGCGTCTGAAGAACCCTCGGACCGGCCGGCTGACGCGCAGAGCGCGGAGGCTGACGGGACCGACCGTACGTTGAGAACTACACAGTGGACGCGAGCATCTTAGATTCGAGCTTCGGCTCGGATCACAAGATCTTTCAATAGATCATTGGTCAGCAGCCTTCGGGCTGCCGATTAACCAATACTCATGTATGTGGTCAAGTTTCTAAGAGCAAACGGTGGATGCCTTGGCATCTGGAGCCGATGAAGGACGTAGTAATCTGCGATAAGCCTCGGGGAGCTGATAAACGAGCTTTGATCCGAGGATTTCCGAATGGGGAAACCCCGCTGGGCGGCGTGCCGACCCAGTGACTCCCGCCTGAATATATAGGGCGGGTAGAGGGAACGGGGGGAAGTGAAACATCTCAGTACCCTCAGGAAGAGAAAACAACAGTGATTCCGTAAGTAGTGGCGAGCGAACGCGGAAGAGGCTAAACCGATCGTGTGTGATAGCCGGCAGGCGTTGCACGATCGGGGTTGTGGGACATCTCCGCTGGTCTGCCGACCAGCAAACGTTACAGACCGCGGTAGGCGAAGAGCTTGGAAAGGCTCATCGAAGAGGGTGACAATCCCGTAGCCGAAACCGCGCAATGGCGTGAGATTCATCCCAAGTAGCACGGGGCCCGAGAAATCCCGTGTGAATCAGCCAGGACCACCTGGTAAGCCTAAATACTCCCAGATGACCGATAGCGGACAAGTACCGTGAGGGAAAGGTGAAAAGTACCCCGGGAGGGGAGTGAAATAGTACCTGAAACCGTTTGCTTACAAACCGTTGGAGCAGCCTTAGTAGCTGTGACAGCGTGCCTTTTGAAGAATGAGCCTGCGAGTTAGCGATATGTGGCGAGGTTAACCCGTGAGGGGTAGCCGTAGCGAAAGCGAGTCTGAATAGGGCGATTCAGTCGCATGTCCTAGACCCGAAGCGAAGTGATCTATCCATGGCCAGGTTGAAGCGAAGGTAAGACTTCGTGGAGGACCGAACCCACTTAGGTTGAAAACTGAGGGGATGAGCTGTGGATAGGGGTGAAAGGCCAATCAAACTTCGTGATAGCTGGTTCTCTCCGAAATGCATTTAGGTGCAGCGTTGCGTGTTTCTTGCCGGAGGTAGAGCTACTGGATGGCCGATGGGCCCCAAAAGGTTACTGACGTCAGCCAAACTCCGAATGCCGGTAAGTGAGAGCGCAGCAGTGAGACGGTGGGGGATAAGCTTCATCGTCGAGAGGGAAACAACCCAGACCACCGACTAAGGTCCCTAAGCATGTGCTAAGTGGAAAAGGATGTGGAGTTGCTTAGACAACCAGGAGGTTGGCTTAGAAGCAGCCACCCTTGAAAGAGTGCGTAATAGCTCACTGGTCAAGTGATTCTGCGCCGACAATTTAGCGGGGCTCAAGCACATCACCGAAGTCGTGGAATTCGTACAACAGCTCGGCAGCTTGTCTGTCCAGGCGTACGGATTGGTAGGAGAGCGTCGTGTGGCGAGTGAAGCGGCGGAGTGATCCAGCCGTGGACGCCACACGAGTGAGAATGCAGGCATGAGTAGCGAAAGACTGGCGAGAAACCAGTCCTCCGAAAGACCAAGGGTTCCAGGGTCAAGCTAATCTTCCCTGGGTAAGCCGGGACCTAAGGCGAGGCCGACAGGCGTAGTCGATGGACATCAGGTTGATACTCCTGAGCTGGCGAAGAACCGCCCAAGTCAATCCAGTAGTGCTAAGAGTCCGAATCCTTGGACCGATCCCTTCGGGGTGACGTCCTTGGCCTAGCGCTCGACCCCATGCTGGTGCGGCTAGCGTATTAACAGGTGTGACGCAGGAAGGTAGCAGAACCGGGCCGATGGTTGAGTCCGGGTAAGCCGTAGGGCGTGCGATAGGCAAATCCGTCGCACACATAGCCTGAGAGCTTTGCCGAACCCTTAGAGGGAAGTCTGTGATCCTATGCTGCCAAGAAAAGCATCGACGCGAGGTTCAAGTCACCCGTACCCCAAACCAACTCAGGTGGTCAGGTAGAGAATACCAAGGAGATCGAGAGAATCGTGGTTAAGGAACTCGGCAAAATGCCCCCGTAACTTCGGGAGAAGGGGGGCCTGAGGCGTGACGGCACTAGCTGCCCGAGCGTTTGAAGGCCGCAGAGACCAGTGGGAAGCGACTGTTTACTAAAAACACAGGTCCGTGCTAAGACGCAAGTCGATGTATACGGACTGACGCCTGCCCGGTGCTGGAAGGTTAAGAGGAAGGGTTAGCGCAAGCGAAGCTCAGAATTTAAGCCCCAGTAAACGGCGGTGGTAACTATAACCATCCTAAGGTAGCGAAATTCCTTGTCGGGTAAGTTCCGACCTGCACGAATGGCGTAACGACTTCCCAGCTGTCTCAACCGCGAACTCGGCGAAATTGCACTACGAGTAAAGATGCTCGTTACGCGCAGCAGGACGGAAAGACCCCGTGACCTTTACTATAGCTTGGTATTGGTGTTCGGTGTGGCTTGTGTAGGATAGGTGGGAGACTGTGAAGCTCGGACGCTAGTTCGGGTGGAGTCATTGTTGAAATACCACTCTGGTCACTCTGGATATCTAACTTCGAACCGTAATCCGGTTCAGGGACAGTGCCTGGTGGGTAGTTTAACTGGGGCGGTTGCCTCCCAAAAAGTAACGGAGGCGCCCAAAGGTTCCCTCAACCTGGTTGGCAATCAGGTGTCGAGTGTAAGTGCACAAGGGAGCTTGACTGTGACAGTGACAACTGGAGCAGGGACGAAAGTCGGGACTAGTGATCCGGCAGTGGCTTGTGGAAGCGCTGTCGCTCAACGGATAAAAGGTACCTCGGGGATAACAGGCTGATCTTGCCCAAGAGTCCATATCGACGGCATGGTTTGGCACCTCGATGTCGGCTCGTCGCATCCTGGGGCTGGAGTAGGTCCCAAGGGTTGGGCTGTTCGCCCATTAAAGCGGCACGCGAGCTGGGTTTAGAACGTCGTGAGACAGTTCGGTCCCTATCCGCTGCGCGCGTTGGAAGTTTGAGAGGATCTGACCCTAGTACGAGAGGACCGGGTTGGACGAACCTCTGGTGTGTCAGTTGTTCCGCCAGGAGCACCGCTGATTAGCTACGTTCGGGATGGATAACCGCTGAAAGCATCTAAGCGGGAAGCCGGCCTCAAGATGAGACTTCCATGCCTTCGGGCGAGAGGCTCCCAGCCAGACTACTGGGTTGATAGGCCGGATGTGGAAGTGGGGACTACAGACCCATGAAGCTGACCGGTACTAATAAGCCGATGACTTGATAACATATATATGAGCTTGCTGCTCGCGTCCACTTTGTGGTTCTCGATGAACGGTCGAGAACTGCAGCCCTCCGCCCTAGAGCGGAGAGCTGTGCAGATCGAAACATCAACAGTGTTTCGGCGGCCATAGCGAGAGGGAAACGCCCGGTCACATTCCGAACCCGGAAGCTAAGGCTCTCAGCGCCGATGGTACTGCAGGGGGGACCCTGTGGGAGAGTAGGACACCGCCGGACTTCTTTTGGAAAGGGGCCCCAGATCATTCTGGGGCCCCTTTTTCTTTTCCCCCGGGTGCCAACATCATTCTTGACGAGGTGCTGCTTTCCGGAGGTGAGGGGCAACGGCGTCTACAGTCAGCATTTGATGGGGTGCCGATGCTGTGGGTAGGAGTGCGCTGCGATCCAGAAGTTGCCGCGGCCCGTGAATGTTCTCGCGGCGACCGCGTACCGGGCATGGCACGCTTACAAGCCTCGCGTGTTCATGACGGGGTCGTGTACGACATTGAGATCGATACCGCTGCACGATATCCCGAAGCCTGCGCACAGCTACTGGCCGATTTCGTGACCTCGAAACGTTACTCACCCGTCGAGACAGAGTGATCGGACTTGCCATCTTGTTTCGAACAGCAATGCATCCCTGATTCCTGTGGGAAAGAAACCAAACGGAGCGTCAAGTCAGAGCACGAGGACGTATTTCAGCAGCGCCGCACCCTCAGAGGAAACGTGATCTGCGTGATGGCCTTTCGGCCCGCAAGAATCACTAACCTGGTAGGTTTCGGCTCATGAATACTGCAACCTCGCCTTCTGATGCAGTTCCGCGATACAGAGAGGTATCCAAACCGCAAAACTTAAACCCCATGCGGAGATACGCGCGGATGGCCGGTGCGTTGATGTTAGTGACTTCCAACCACAAGGTTCGTGCGTTCAGTTCACGCCCGTAGTTAGCAGCGAGGCCAACCAGTTCCCGTCCCAGCCCTCTCCGACGATACTGAGGGGAGAGTTCCAAATCCGCTATCACGACTCGTCGATTCCACACCTCGAAAACCACGTCAATAAACCCGCAGGGGGTCCCGTGCGCGTTAACGGCAACAAATCGCGCTGACTCCTCGACATCCTCAACGTCGGTGTCTTCGCCAAGAGGAAACCTCTTGACGATCGGAGAGGAGACACTCTTCTCGTTGAGAGTAAACCCGTTGGCAGAAGGCCACACCTCGAAAATGGTGTCGGTGACGAAGGAACCATCAATGTCACCGAGCACCAAGTCATCACTCGGCAGGCCCCGACGAAATGTTACCCTGCCAGAGTCAAGGAAAACGTCTTTCTGCTGTTCACTCACCTGGCAATCGTAGCAAGGCACCCAGAGATGCAACCGCGGTCGACTCGTTGGCCGTGACCCTGGCGCTTCGGACAATCTCCTTATTGCCTTTGGAGCCGGACGGCTTCCTTCTGCGGATTCTGCGTACGCCGGGCATGGTCTACCAGGTCAGCGGGTCGAGTCGAAGGTAGAAGTCCAGGCGGTCGGGGTCAAGGGCGATGCCGTACCGGGAGGCGAAGTCGTGATCCGCCCATTGGGCCGTGTCTTCGTTGGGCCAGGTCTCGCGAGCGTTCGCCAGCAGGAGCGCGATGTCGGCGTAGGGATCTGCCTGTCCGAGTCGGCCGAGGTCGATGAGCCCGGCCACGAGCGAGGTATCAGGGTCAATAAGGATGTTGGGGAGGCAGAAGTCTCCGTGGCAGACTACCCTGTCGGCGTCCTCTTGTTCCTGGCGGGAAGGGAGGTCGCGTTCCAAGCTTTCGAGGATCACCGCGGGCGGGGTCTC
Source organism: Agrococcus beijingensis (assembly GCF_030758955.1). NCBI lineage: Bacteria > Bacillati > Actinomycetota > Actinomycetes > Micrococcales > Microbacteriaceae > Agrococcus > Agrococcus beijingensis. The sequence goes on from NZ_CP132360.1 coordinate 2,875,025, forward strand.
GATGAGGTGCTGGGGCAGGAACTCGGGGTGGACCCGGTTCTCGACGACGGTCGCGCGGGCCAGCGTGATCATCTCGTCCAGCGTTCTGCCGTACGGGCACGTGCTGGCGGGGATGCTATGCAGCCGGACCAGGGTGTCGGTGATCGACGGCCATGCCTGAGCGAGATGGGCCGGGTCGAGCCGGTCAGCCGGGACGCCCGCGACGGCGCTGGTGATGAGGCAGGCGCCGTGCTCGGTGATGCGCCAGTCGAGCACGCTGGGGCCGGGAATCCCGGTGGTCGACAGCCACTCGATCCGATCGCGCTCGCCTTCTAACGTGTGCGCATCAGCAACGGAGACGACCTTGGCGAACCGTTCCCCGGACACGTGACGCAGCACAATCGCGCATGACTCGCCATCGGTGACGCGCGCCCACACCGAGCAATCGGAAAGCAATCCGGTCAGTGGCATCGAGGGAGACGACATGCCTCTATCATCTCGCGTCGACCGTCCTTCACGTGCCCTACGCGACCTCACGACCAATACTGACCAAACACAGCATGTCCGCAATGACGGCAAAGCAGCGCGCGATGTTCGCTCACCTACTACGCATGACGGTCTCGATGCGGATGATGAGCGCCGGCGACGGCTACGAGTACCTTCTGTACTCGTTCCCGGCCGCAGACGCCGACCGCGCTGGCTCTCGACGCCGCTGATCCACTACTACGCGAAGGAAGGTGCCCCGTGCGCGAGCAGAAGTAGCCGCGTCTGGATCGGCTTGTTTTTGCAGCGAACCCTCAGAGGAACTCGTCCATGAGCCGGTAGAACCGTGTCCGTGCCGGGTCGAGGTCCTCGATCCCATACTGGTCGAGGAACAAGGGCACCCATGATTGGCCGAGTTGCTCGGCTATGTCCCGCGTTGCTAGCGCGAGGTCCTGGTGACGGTCGGCAAGGCCCAACCGCCCGCAGTCTATGAAGCCAGAGAAGCGGTCCTCGTCCACAATCAAGTTGGACAGGCATGCATCCCCATGCGTAACAATGAGATCTTCATCCAATGCCGCCCTGTAGCAGTGATTTCGTCGAGCACGCGGGCACATGGCACTCCCGTTGTCGTCAGCCATCTCAGGCGCGCCGCCTCACCGGGGAGTTCGCCCAAACATCTGACTGGTTCCGTCTTAACAAAGAGGACGTCTCCGTCTGGAGACGTCAACCGAAAAACGGCTGCGTCCGATCCACCGGTAGTCTGCAACTCCCATGAGTAGCCGGTCAGTTCCTGTTTCCACGTGATTGGGAACGCAGGGCGGACTGGGGACATCCGGCTCCTAACAAGACTGCGGGTTCTGGCCAAGTATAAATCGTTCTGAATCGATCCGACGTGCTCGACCACGAGCGGCATCGGGTCAGCTGCGGCTGTACAAATCATCGACGTAGGTTGTCTCGCAGCAGCTCGGTTTCACCAATGGAACGCATCCCGGGAGTGCACCTGACTTGGCACTACGGTGTCGATGCGGATCTTGAGCGCACGCGACGGGTACAAGTACCTACTGCCCATCGTCGCGGCCGTCGACGATGACAGGTCGATGTCGACTGCTCTGGCGTGCTGCTACGCGGAGGCGGGGACGCCCCCCCCCCCCGAACGAAGGACCACCGCTACACCACTACTTGGGACTTGACCTCTCACTCGCCTACCCCGACCGCATCAACCCCCACCTCTGACCACCATGGACCGCACCGCTTACACAAAAGACTTGACAGGCTCGCGGTCACCGACAGCTGCTTCGAGACGATCTTCAGGACGGCCACCCGAGCGCGAGACATGCCAGCGACTGTGACCCATGTCGCGACTCATGAGGGACCTATCAAGTGAGGCCTATGTCATGAACCCAGACACCTCCGGGCGCGCACTGTGTTGAGACAGTAGTGAAGAAAACCCCCGGTCAGACGTCGAGTCGGCCGGGGGTTTTGCTGTCCCGTGAGCGCGCGAGGTCTCCAAGAACCCTCTTCACATTGGCCCGACGGGCCGTTTCGGCGGCATGGCTGCAGGGACGTCACTGCCCGTCACGGCAGCGGAACCGGGGGTCGCCGCACCGCCCATGGCAAATCCATGACGACAGCTGTGCCCCTTCAGTCGCCCGTCTCGCTCCTCGCGGACCTCCACTTGCTCCTCACCTCCGCTCAGCTCGCCGCAACCCTCCAGCCTGACCAGCGCGGATGGCTCGGTCACACGGGGTGACGCCGCGGCATCGACGCTGGCGCGCTCCGGCGTGGTCAGGACTTCGGGCCACTACCTGCAGAAGGAGACGGTCGTGTCCGCGCGCGGCGACGACGAGCTGGGGGACTTCGCGCGGCAGCTGTAGGCGGCGGCGGCTCTACTCGGTGACGTCGGAGCCGCCCTCTCCCTTGGCACGCCGCAACTCCTCCCACTCCGCCGCGAACTCGACCATGAACTCGTCTTAGCCAGGCTCACCCGGCCGAATCCAGCCTGTGCCGCAACGGGAGCATTCTTGGCCCCTGCGTGTGGCCGGCCGGCCTCGAGCACCGGTGCGATATGCCTTCCTCCGGGTAGCACTCCGGGCCGCCGGTCTGGTCGGTGTCTCCGCCCCGCTCGCGGACAGGCTCGCCTCGCTGTTCATCGACCAGCTCTTGGCTCTCGGCCTGCGCGCGCAGCTCCGCTTCGGCTTGCGCGTCGCTCAGCACGGGGATGCCAGCGTCGTCGAGCTGGGGTTCACCCTGGACGGAGGCGTCGGCACTCGGGGTCGGCGCCGCATCGGAGCCGCTCATCGTTGTGCCCGTCGAACCGGAGCTCGCGCCGGTGCTCGACGGCGGCGCCACGAGCGCCCAGGTGGTGCGCGGCGAAGATCTCGCGATCCTGGTCGCGATCGCCGACGACGCCGCGCACGTCGCGGGCGTCACCGACGCCGTGCGGGGCGTCATCGACGTCACCGACCCGCAGCTGGCGACCATCGAGACCAGCCAGCAGCTCGCGCAGCTGCGGCAGCTCATCGACGCGCAGCTCGGCGGCGCCGGCCAGGCGCTCGTGCTCGCTATCTTCGGCCTCACCGCCGTACTGGTGGCGGCGATCCTCTACGCGCTCGTCATGATGCGCCGCAAGGACTTCGGCCGCCGCCGCGCCCTCGGCGCCAGCCAGGGCCTCATCGTCGGGCTCGTGCTCGCGCAGGTCGCCGCCCTCGGATGCGTCGGGGCACTGCTGGGCGGCGCCGTCTCGTTCACCGCGATGGCCGTCGGCGGCGACCCGCAACCACCGCCCAGCTACTACGCGGCCATCATGATCCTCGCCGCCGTCACCGCGACGGTCGCGGCGCTCGTGCCCGCCGCCGCCGCCGCGAGNGATGGCCGTCGGCGGCGACCCGCAACCACCGCCCAGCTACTACGCGGCCATCATGATCCTCGCCGCCGTCACCGCGACGGTCGCGGCGCTCGTGCCCGCCGCCGCCGCCGCGAGGCGCGACCCGGCGCGCGAGCTGCGCGTGCCGTGACGCGAACAGAGATGCGGGATGAGCAGTATCCCGTTGCGTGCTCGAACTTCATCTGCTTGACTTCCAATCAATTCGCCCGAATCACGAGCGAAGCGAGGGAATGGATCTCGATGAAGAGCATCTGGACCGTGGTGACCACGCCTACGAACTACAACGTCACCGCTACCGACGGATGCGCGGCCAAGGCCTCCTGATCGCGGCGGCTACGCTCGCTGCCCTCCTGGTCGGATGCAGTGCAACCGACCAGGAGGGCGCGCGTAGCACCGCTCCCTCGAACTCAATTCCTTCGACTGCAGACGGCGGCGGCGGTGCCTCCGGCGGCGCGGCGCCGGGCACCGACTATTCGGCCTACACCGAGAGCATCGTGGACTGTCTCAACGACAGGGGTTGGGAGGCCACCGCCGACGCGGACTCCGTCAACGCCGGGGCCATCCCCTTGGGCCAGGAAGCGGTGTTCGACGAGGACATGGAGTTCTGCCGCGAGCAGAGTCGTGCCTTGCTGCCCGAGGAGGTGCCACTCGACGCTGCGCTCTACTCGCTCAACTACCAGCGCTCGCAGGCTGCTCGAGCCTGCCTTGAGGCCGCAGGCTACGACGCCCCCGACGCTGTGTCTGAACAAGTGTGGAGAGACCTCGCTGCAACGCCCGAGGGCTACCCGCTGTACCGCTTGGACACGGCGATCGCGGAGCAGTTCGACGCCGTTCTGGCGCAATGCCCGGATCCGGACCGAGCCTTCTTCAGCCCAGAGATCGAGATCTGCGCCGACGCTGTCGATTACGAGGCCTATTGGGAAGCGAGTGGCCAAACCCGACCGTAGCTCGCAGGGTGAGCAGGGCGTCACCGGCGCGGTGCCGGGCGTGACCGACGTCGCCGACACGCAGCTGGCGCCCCGCAGCCACCGCCTGCCTACTATGCGGCGGTCCTGGCCCTCGCAGCCGTCACCGCCACCCTCGCGCGCTGACCGTAGCGCTCGGACTGTTGCTCAGCGCTTGCACCACGGCCAGCGAGCAGCAGCCGGGAGTCCAGCCGGACTCGCCGATCGGCCACGGGATCAACGAACGGCGCAGGGGGCGGCTCGGCGGGCGACGATGCGTGGGGCAGCGGGATCCCGCTGAGCGAGAGGTTGACGCCGCGGGTCGCGAACTGCTCGAGCGCAGGTCCGCGAGGGTGGCGGCGGCGGGCTGTTGGCGGAGCCAGCGCTTCAGGGTTTGGTGGAAGCGCTCGATCTTCCCCTGCGTCTGGGGGTGCCCGGGTGCGCCGTTCTTCTGTCTGACGCCCAGCAGCGGCAGCACGTATTCGAATGCGTTGCGGCCGCCGCCGAAGCGGGCGGTGAACACGCGGCCGTTGTCGGTGAGGGTCGAGGCGGGCACGCCGTGCTCCGCGGTGGCGGTGAGGAACGCGGCCACGACGATCTCGCCGGTGACGGGTGCGTGGGCGGTGCAGGAGAGCAGGTAGCGGGCGTGGTCGTCGAGCCAGTTGAGGATCTCCACGTCGCTGCCGTCGGCCAGCCGCCAGTGCGTGAAGTCCGACTGCCAGGTCTCGTTCGGCTGGGCGGCCTCGAAGCGGATCCAGGACGAGCGGGGCCGCTTACGCGGCTCCGGGGTGACCAGGCCCGCATCGTGCAGGATGCGGCGGATGGTGGAGGTGGAGGGCTCCGGGAGCCCCTCTTGCTCGAGGTGCCAGCCGATCGTCACCGGCCCGGCATCGCTGCCCTGGCCGGTGAGCGTGCGTCGCAGCTCGATGATCCGCGCACGCACCTCTGCGGGGGTCCGCCGGGGACTGCTCTGCGGCGCACGGGAGCGCGGCTCGACCGCGTCGATGCCGCCGTCCCGGTAGCGGGCGAGCAGCCGATGCAGGTGCCGNGAGGGTGTCAGATGGTCTGTGTAAGCGGGTAGGTCACCGTTCGAAGGAGAACAGACTGTGACTATGACGAAGCCGAACCCGGAGCGCGAGGAGCGGCGCCGGCAGCAGAAGGAGATCGCGGATCGGCTGAAGGCGTCGGGCGCGCTGGATGAGCTGTTCGCGAAGATCGACGCGGGCGAGCCGCTCACCGGCGAGGGCGGGCTGATCGGCGGGATGCTGAAGGCCGCGCTCGAGCGGGGCCTGGACGCGGAGCTGACCGAGCATGTCGGCTACGAGCGCGGCGACTCGGAGGCGTCGTTGCACGAGAACTCGCGCAACGGCACGTCGTCGAAGACGGTCGCGACCGAGGTTGGCGATCTCGAACTGGCGATCCCGCGCGACCGCAACGGCACCTTCACGCCGATGCTGGTCCCGAAGGGCTCGCGCCGCTTGGACGGGCTCGACGGGATGATCATCTCGCTCTACGCCGGCGGGATGACGCTGCGCGACATCCAGCACCACCTCGCCTCGACGCTCGGCACCGAGCTCAGCCACGAGACGATCTCGAAGGTCGTCGAGCAGATCGGCGAGGAGGTGCTGGCATGGCAGTCGCGGCCGCTGGAGGCCCTCTACCCGGTGATCTTCCTGGACGCGATCATCGTGAAGATCCGCGACGGCGGGCACGTGCGCAACAAGGCCGCGCATCTCGCCGTGGGCGTCGACATGGACGGCATCAAGCACGTGCTGGGCATCTGGGTGCAGGCGACCGAGGGCGCGAAGTTCTGGGCTTCCGTCTGCGCCGAGCTCGCCAACCGCGGCGTGCGCGACGTGCTGATCGTCTGCTGCGACGGCCTCACCGGCTTCCCCGAGGCGGTCGAGGCGACCTGGCCCGAGGCGACCGTGCAGACGTGCGTCGTGCACCTGATCCGCGCCGCCATGCGGTTCATCTCCTACGGCGACCGGAAGGCCGTCGCGGCCGCCCTCAAGCCGATCTACCAGGCCGCGACCGCCGACGCCGCGCGGGACGCGCTCGACGCGTTCGAGGCGTCCGAGCTCGGCCAACGCCACCCGGCCGCGGTGAAGACGTTCCGCGACGCGTGGGAGCGGTTCACGCCGTTCCTGGCGTTCCCACCCGAGCTGCGGCGGGTGATCTACACGACCAACTCGATCGAGTCGCTCAACTACCAGCTGCGGAAGGTGACCAAGAACCGCGGCCACTTCCCCAACGACCAAGCCGCGGTCAAGCTGCTCTGGCTGGCGATCTGCGACATCGAGGACAAACGGGCACGCGACCGCGCCAAGGAACGCGGCCTACCCGCCGACCGGCGCAGAGCCGACGGCCGGCTCGTCGAGGGCCAGGCCGTCACGAACTGGAAACGCGCCCTCGAGCAGCTCTCACTCAGTAGTGCCCCATAAAGTGGTGTAGCCGCTCGGTGGCTGGCGGCGGGTCAGCTCGGCCGGGTTGGTCGCGTCGAAGATCGCCTCGAGCTCGGCCTGCTTCTGGTCGCTGAGAACGCCGCTGTCGATCACGCGCTGGTACGGGGTGCGGGGCTTGTCGTAGACGCGCGTGGCCTTGCCGTTGCGGTTGACGCGCCAGCCGGTCGCGTTGGTGGGGGCGGTGAACATGTTGAACCGGATCCGGACCAGGTCGTAGAGCTCGTTCAGCAGCCGCAGCTCCATCGCCGTGTCGTAGCGGTAGTGGAACGCGAACCGGCGGACGACGTCGCCGTTCTTCTGCTCCACGTGCGCGTTGTCGTTCGAGTGGTAGGGGCGGGCGCGGGTGAAGAACAGGTCTCGCTCGCCGGCCCAGTTGATCAGCGCGTCGTTGATGAACTCGCCGCCGTTGTCGGTGTCGATGCCGGTGAGCGGGAACGGCAGGCGCTGCTCGATCAGCGGCATCGCTTCGAGCACCCATCGGTGCGCGCCGTTGCGCAGCGCCCGGTTCTCGGTCCAGCCGGTGGCGACGCTGGTGACCGTCAACGAGCGGCAGAACTCGCCCTTGAGCGTCGGCCCGCAATGCAGCACCAGATCCAGCTCGCAGAAGCCGGGATCCTGCTCGTGCTCGTCGCCGGCCTTGCGGACCTGGATCGAGTTGCGCAGCAGCGGTCCGGGCTTGGTGCCCGAGATGCCGGTCAGCCGCATCCCGTCGCGGGTGGGCTTCAGCAGCCGGTCGATCGTCGCGCCCGAGACCGCCAGCAGCTGCGCACGGGTGTGATCGTCGAGCCGCTGCGTGTCCTCGCCGAACTCGTGGTGCTGCTCGAGCTTCGGCAGCCACAGCGGCATCGTCACGGCCAGATACTTGCCGGCGGGCTGGCCCGCGAGCATCCAGACACGGATCAGCAGCCGCAACGTGTCGTAGCCGTACGTGCGCGGCCGCGGCGCACGTTGCACGGCCCGCTGCGGCCCCTTCCGCGCCATCGCCGCGTGCACCTGCCGATCCGGAACGACGCTTCGACCTGGAACAGCTCGTGATAGGCGGCGATCACGCCCGCCCCGTCGAGCGTCCGCTCGGGGAGGTTGGTGACGTAGCCCTTCAGGCCCTGCCAGGTGCGCGCCTTCTCGATCTGCGCCCAGTTGACGCCGACGCTCTTCCCGTCGATCGTGACGAACCGGTCGCGCCTCGCCGGCCGGCTGCCGTCGGCGATGTTCTCGGCGCGCTCGATCTGCTTGTTGAGCGTGAGGTTGTCGCGCTTGTCGCGCTTGAACGAATAGTGCCAGAGGACCCGCCGCTGCCGCGCCTGCCCGCCCGTGCCCATGCTGCGGGTCGTCTCGATGATCTGCCCGTCGGTGAACGCGTTCCCGTGCCGCTCGAGGTGCGGGGTCAGGTCGTGCGGCGCTGAGGAGGTGCGGGAGCCGACGATGAACGAGAACCCGGCGTCCTCGACGGCGTTCAGGTTCGCGGCCGAGAGCATGCCGGCATCGGCGACCACGACCAGCTCCTCCACCGCGTGCCGGGTGCGGAAGGCGTCCAGCACCGGCAGCAGCGTGAGCGTCTCGCCCTTGTTGCCGGGGAAGGCGTGGACCTCGAGGGGGAAGCCGCCGGCGTCGACGAGCAGGCCGACCAGGATCTGCGGGTCCACGCGCCGCTCCTTCGACATGCCGACCTTCCGCAGCCCGTCCTCGTACTCGGCCTCGAAATAGAGCGTCGTGACGTCGTAGAGCACCAGCGTGAGCGCGCCGGCCCGGGTGGCGTGCGCGTACGCGGCAGCCGCGGCCCTGCCGCGCCAGTCGTGCTCGATGCTGCGCGCGAGCGTGCGCCAGACGGTGGACAGCGATGGCGCGCCCGGCACACCCAGCTCGGCCCAGACGCGCAGCGTGTCCGCCTTCGAGGTCGGCTCCACCACCCTTGCCAACACGAGCTGCCTGAACGTCTCGTCGCCGATCGCATCGAAGCCGAGCGCCGCGTACGCGTCCTCCAGCACCTCCCACTAGGGCATGTCTCCCAATAGTGCGGCCCAGGTGAGGCAGGCATGGAGGACAACGCCGGCACGATAGGTGGTGGCGAGCTTGTCGTAGCGGGTGGCGATGCCGCGCCATTGCTTCGCGAGCGCGAAGGATCGCTCGACGACGTTGCGATCCTTGTAGGCGTGGGGGTCGAACGCCGGCGGACGGCCGCCGGCGCTGCCCTTGCGCTTGCGGGCGGCGATCTGGTCGCTCTTCTCGGGGATCACGGCCTTGATGCCGCGCTCGCGCAGCAAGCGCCGGTTCACGCCACTGGCGTAGGCCTTGTCCGCCAGCACGGCGTCCGGGCGGCTGCGGGCCCGGCCGCCGCGCGGACGCGGCACGCGGATCTCGTCGAGCAGGTGGACGAGCATCGCGCCGTCGTTGCGCTGCCCGCCGGTGACCACGATCGCCAGCGGCAGCCCCTTGCCGTCGACGGCATGATGGATCTTGGTCGTCAGGCCTCCGCGGGAGCGGCCGATGCCGTGCCCGGCCGGCTCGACCTCATCGAGCGGCCGATTCCTGTAGTTCGATCCTGCCCCCTGTGTCCTGCTCGGGGCGGCTGGTGTTCGTGGCGTGCTGGTGCGCACGTGCGATCGTCGCGTCCACGCTGACATCCCAGTCGATCAGGCCCGCCGCGTCCGCGTCGGACAGCAGCGCCTGCAACACCCGATCCCAGGTGCCATCGGCTGCGTAGCGGCGGTGCCGCTTCCAGACCGTCTGCCACGGCCCGAACTCCGACCGCGGCACGTCCCGCCACGAGACCCCGGTCCGGAACCGGTAGATGATGCCCTCCACCACCCGCCGATCATCCCGGAACGGGTGCCCACGACGGCCCGCGTTCGATGGCAGCAACGGCGCGATCACCGCCCACTGGGCATCACTCAAGCGACGAGAACGAGCATCCACCGCAGCAGCCACGCCGACAGAATCGCGCGTCAATCACCCCACGTATGGGAGACACGCCCTAGTCGGGCTGCTGCGCGCCTCGTTCGTGCCGGACGAGCCGATCCGGCAGCTGCGGGATCTCACCCGTGCCCGCTCGGCGCTCGCGCAGGAGCAGGTGCGGGAGTTCTCCCGGCTGGAGAAGATCCTGGAGGACACCGGCATCAAACTCTCGCTCAGCGCGTCATCGCTGACCACGCAGTCGTCGCGGAAGATCCTCGACGCGCTCGTCGCCGGCCAGCACGATCCGGCCGCGCTGGCCGAGCTCGCGACCAGGAAGATGCGCCAGGACATGCCGGCCCTGCTGGACGTGCTCGATGGCCGCTTCACCGAGCACCACGCGTTCATGGTCCGGCTGCGACTGGATCGCATCGACCAACTCGCTCGCGACATCGGCCAGGTCGAGGCGCGGATCGACGAGGTGATCGAGCCCTTTCGGCTCGCCCGGGAGCTACTGACTACGATTCCCGGGATCTCCACCACCGTCGCGGCCGTCATCATCGCCGAGACCGGCGGCACCATGGAACAGTTCCCCACGCCCGCCCATCTCGCGTCGTGGGCGGGCGTCTGCCCGGGACAGAACGAGTCCGCAGGCCGCGTCAAGAGCACCAGGACCAGGCCCGGGAACCGGTACCTGAAGGGCGCGCTCGGCATCGCGGCGATGTCCGCGTCACGGTCGAAGAGCACCTACCTGGCGGTCAAGTACCGCCGGATCCAGGCCCGCAACGGCCGAGGCTCGTTGAAGGCGCTCGTCGCGATCGAGCACACCATCCTCGTCGCGGTCTGGCACATGCTCGCCACCGGCGAGGCCTGGCACGAGCTCGGCACCGACTACTACGACCACCGCAACCCCGACCAGCTCAAACGGCGCGCACTCCGCAGCCTTCGCGGCCTCGGCTACGACGTCGAACTCACCCCCGTGGCCGCATAGGCTCACGAGACTTTCCTAGTAGACTGCTGCTGTGTTTGGGACTGACCCTAGTCTGTGTCCATGCAGAAGAAGCTAGTTCTACGGGAAGGAACTTTAATGTAGAAAAGATTAATGGGGAATGGCATACTATTATCCTGGCCTCTGACAAAAGAGAAAAGATAGAAGATAATGGCAACTTTAGACTTTTTCTGGAGCAAATCCATGTCTTGGAGAAATCCTTAGTTCTTAAATTCCATACTGTAAGAGATGAAGAGTGCTCNAGAAAAGATTAATGGGGAATGGCATACTATTATCCTGGCCTCTGACAAAAGAGAAAAGATAGAAGATAATGGCAACTTTAGACTTTTTCTGGAGCAAATCCATGTCTTGGAGAAATCCTTAGTTCTTAAATTCCATACTGTAAGAGATGAAGAGTGCTCCGAATTATCTATGGTTGCTGACAAAACAGAAAAGGCTGGTGAATATTCTGTGACGTATGATGGATTCAATACATTTACTATACCTAAGACAGACTATGATAACTTTCTTATGGCTCATCTCATTAACGAAAAGGATGGGGAAACCTTCCAGCTGATGGGGCTCTATGGCCGAGAACCAGATTTGAGTTCAGACATCAAGGAAAGGTTTGCACAACTATGTGAGGAGCATGGAATCCTTAGAGAAAATATCATTGACCTATCCAATGCCAATCGCTGCCTCCAGGCCCGAGAATGAAGAATGGCCTGAGCCTCCAGTGTTGAGTGGAGACTTCTCACCAGGACTCCACCATCATCCCTTCCTATCCATACAGCCGACCCCGGTCGCGGGCCGCCGCGCGCGGGCGCCGACGCCGGCCGAGGCGGCGCGCCCGCTCGATGCGTCGCCGGTCACGGCGCCTCCCGGCGCTCGACCACGGGAGCCTCGGTGAGCGCGCCGCCCGCGATCGTCCAGTGCCGCGTGAGCCCCAGCCGCTCGAGGAACGCTGCGTCGTGGCTGACCACCAGCAGCGCCCCGCGGTAGGCCGCGAGCGCCTCGACCAGCCGGTCGACGCTGTCGAGGTCGAGCGAGTTGGTCGGCTCGTCGAGCAGCAGCAGCTGCGGCGCCGGGTCGGCCAGCAGCACCCGCGCGAGCGCGAGCCTGAACCGCTCGCCGCCCGAGAGCTCCTGCACCCGCTGCTCGGCCCGCGCCCCGCGGAACAGGAACCTGGCCAGCTGCGCCCGCACCTCGTGCGGCGTGCGGCCGGGTGCGGTCTCCCGCACTGCCTCGATGAGGCTCGCATCCTCGTCGCCGAAGCGGATCCGCTGCGGCAGCATCGCGGTCTGGCGGATGCGGTGCGTCACCCGAGCGACCGGGTGCGGCCTGGCGGCCGGGTCGCCCAAGGCCGCGAGGGTGCCCGCGCCGCGCGCACCCTCGGCGACGCCGCCGGGCTGAGCGGGGCCGGCCCCGCGCGGAACCGCGCCGGCATCAGCAGCGCACGGATCTGCTCGATCTGCCCGTCGCGCGATTTCGGGGTCGGCATGTCGTCGTCGGCCAGCGCCACCGCTGCCGCCGCGTACGCGTCGACCGGGTCGGACTTGCCGCGTCGTCGCCGCTGCTGCCGGGACGGCCGGATCACCTCGCGCACGTCGATGCCCGCGCCGCGCAGGTGATCCGCGAGCCCGGCGCCGTACGAGTTGGTGCCCTCGACGCCGGCCCGCACGATCCGGCCGTGCGCGATCGCGAACGCGAGCAGCGCCGCGTAGCCGGCGCCGGTGGCGGGGAAGCCCGCATCACCGAGCCGGCGGCCGGTCATATCGACCACCGCCGCGTGCAGCGTGTCGGCGTGCGTGTCGACTCCAACCACCACTTCTGGTTCCTGATTTGCCATCATGGAACCGCCCTTTCTCATCGGGGCGTCGGCCGGGCGGGCAGACAGCACGTTGAGGGGGCCTCTGAACCAGGCTCCTATCAGGTCATGACCGTCTGGCCGACACCATCTCTCCAAAACCCGCCGACCGTGGACAGATCACGCGAAAGACACGAGGTCAGTGGGTGGCTGAGCCACACGGCCGACGAGCGTTACCAGTATCAACGTGGGTGGGGGGTGCGAAAGTCGGGCTATGGCTGGGCTCTGTGGCGGGGGATGCTGGGGTGTCGCGGTCGACGCCGATTGGTCTTAGCGCTCGAGAGCCTGGTATCGAGCTTGGTGTGGAGGGCTTCCACGGGGACCGTGGATTGGTGCTTCGAGCCCGGCTAGTAGATTCCTGATCTGCTTCCCCTCCCCGCGATGACGACGCCGACGTCCGTCGACGCCGAGGGATGAAGGCGATCGGAGGAGATCGTGGACGCGGCGGAAGGCATGGACGTGCTGCATCAGCGGTGCGCGGGGATGGACATCTCGAAGTCGGATGCGAAGGTGTGCGTGCGGACGCCCTCGACCGGGGGCCGGTTCAGGCAGACGGTCACCACCTACGGGGCGACGCGCAGCGAGGTGCTGCGGCTCCGGCACGATCTGGAAGGCGCGCAGGTGTCGCTGGTGGTGATGGAGGCGACGGGCGACTACTGGAAGCCGTTCTTCTTCCCGCTCGCCGAGACGCTGCACGTGGAGCTGGTCAACGCGAAGCAGGCGAAGAACATCCCGGGCCGGAAGACCGACGTGTCGGACGCGGCCTGGCTCGCGAAGCTCGCCGCGTTCGGGCTGCTGCGCGCCTCGGCGCGCCGAGACGGCGCTGATCACGGTGGTCGCGGACTGCTACCTCGCGGGCGTGTCCACCCGCCGGATGGACAAGCTCGTGAAGACGCTCGGCATCCACTCGCTGTCGAAGTCGCAGGTCTCCCGCATGGCGGCCGACCTGGACGAGCACGTCGAGCAGTTCCGGCATCGGCCGCTGGACGAGGCGGGCCCGTTCACGTTCGTCGCCGCGGACGCGCTGACGATGAAGGTCCGCGAGGGCGGCCGCGTGATCAACGCCGTCGTCCTGGTCGCCACCGGCGTCAACGCCGACGGGCGCCGCGAGGTGCTCGGCCTGCGCGTGGCCACCAGCGAGACCGGCGCCGCCTGGAACTCGTTCTTCGCCGACCTCGTCGCCCGCGGCCTGGCCGGTGTGCGCCTGGTCACCTCCGACGCGCACGCCGGCCTGGTGGAGGCGATCGCGGCGAACCTGCCAGGCGCGGCTTGGCAGCGCTGCCGCACGCACTACGCCGCGAACCTGATGTCGGTGACGCCCAAGATCCTCTGGCCGGCCGTGAAGGCGATGCTCCACTCCGTCTACGACCAGCCCGATGCCAAGGCCGTGCACGCCCAGTTCGAGCGGCTGCTCGACGCGCAGCTGGCGGTGCTGGTCGCGGTCGCGCGCGACCGGATCACGGAGTTGCGGGGGCAGGGCGAGTTCGATCTCGACGCGCTCATGCCGACGCCGGCTGCCACGGCGGCGCCGACGGTGACCGGCTCGCGATCGCGGGTGCTCTGGGAGGTGCTGGAGGCCGCGTACGCGCAGCTCGGCTTCGACGCGATCGGCGACGAGGTCTTCAAGCAGCTCGTGCTGGCGCGCGTCGTGGAGCCGACCTCAAAGGCGGACACGCTGCGGGTGCTGGGCGAGCTGGGCGTGCCCGCTCCGCCGTCGTTGCGCACGATCTGGCGGACCCTGGCGCGCGGCATCGAGCACGACTGGCGTGCAACGGCCGCGGCAGCCGCGTACGCGCACGCGACCCGGGGCGGCGCGCTCACGCTGGTCCTCTACGACGTGACGACCTTGTATTTCGAGGCCGAATACGAGGACGGGCTGCGCAAGGTCGGGATGAGCAAGGAGCGGCGCGTGGATCCGCAGATCCTGGTCGGCCTGCTCGTCGATGCCGGCGGCTTCCCGCTCGAGGTCCACGCCTTCCCGGGCAACAAGGGCGAGACGCTCACGCTGCTGCCGGTGCTGGACTGCAGGTCGAGACCGACGAGCTCGAGCGGCTGCTGGACCCGCTGGTCACCAGCACGGCTCCCGCGCTGCGAGCCGCGCACGGTGTTGGGCCGGTCACCGGAGCGCAGTTGCTGGTCACCGTCGGCGACAACCCGGAACGGATGCGCTCGAAGGCCGCGTTCGCGGCCCTCTGCGGCGTCTCGCCCGTCGCCGCATCCTCCGGCAAGACGAACCGCTACCGCCTCAACCGCGGCGGCGACCGGCAGGCGAACAACGCCCTCTACCGGATCGTGCTCGTGCGCATGAGCTCCGACGAACGTACCCGCGACTACGTCGCCCGCCGCACCGAGCAGAACATGCCCAAAGCCGACATCATCCGCTGCCTCAAGCGCTACGTCGCCGACGAGATGTTCACCCACATCGTCCACCCCGTCCCCGTGCCCGCCGTCGACGACCTACGACCCCGACGGCACGAACGCGGACTCAGCCTCACCCACGTCGCACAAGCGCTCCAGGTCTGGCCAGCGACGGTCTCCCAGATCGAACGAGGCGAACGCCGCGACGACGACTTCGCCGAACGCTACCGCGAATGGCTCATCGCGGCTTGACAGCAATAGGAGCATCCTCGAGGGCGGCGAGCGCCGCGTGCGCGGTCTCGGCCGCCGAGAGCGCGCGCCGGCTGCGCTCGAGCGCCCGGGTGACGTCGTCGGCGGTGATCGCGTCGGTCGCCGGGGCGTGCGGCGCGGGGTGCTCGCGCGAGCCGCAGACCGCGCACGGCTCGCCGTCGACCAGCTCGCCGGCGAGCTCGCCCGCCATGCCGTCGATGCGCGCCGCCTGGAAGCGGTGCAGCTCGTCGGCGGAGTCGCGCTGCGCCTTGGCGGTGGCGACGGCGTCGGCCTGGGCAGCGCGGATCGGCTCCGTCAGCGCGTCGGCGGCGTCGAGGGCCTCCAGCTGCCCGGTCACGGCGGCCAGTCGCTGCTCGGCGGCGGCCACACCGGCGGCGAGCGCTGCCGCCGCCTCGCGGGCGTCGGCGAGCTCGATGTGTTTAGGCTAAGGCGTCTTTGCATCTAGTGACAAGGTTTGGACCCTCAGTCGAGAAGCAGGTGTCCTTGTCAGCAGCCTTGCAACATGTATCCAGGAACTGTGCAAAGTCATCCATGACAGTCTTCAGTTGCTCCGCTGTAGCCTTGGGCTTGTGCTTCACCAGCTCAGCAAGAGCCGTTTGTTTCTTAATCTGCTTCTCCTTCTCTGGAAGTGTGCAGATATCAGAGTGGAAGGTGAAGGTCTCAGCTTTAAACTCTTTGGGGACATATGTTTCATCAACTGTCAGAGCAGAGAAGCATGGCCGCCTTTCCACCAGGGATCCACTACAGCACTTGGTAACATGCTCACTCACTGGGGTCTTCTCATGCAGCAGACACACACGGTTCAGGATTGCAGACAGATAGTAGGTGCCCTGCCGCAGCTTCGGGATCGCGACGTCGAGCGTGCCGACCCTGGTATCCAGCGCGCGGTTGCGGTAGCCGTTGCGCTGCGCGATCCGGTCGGGGCTGGGCTTGCCCCATTCGGCGCCGACGACGGCGTCCGCATCGGCGGAGAGCAGCGCGTTGATCATCGTCTGCAGCAGGTTGCGCATCAGATCCGGCGACGCGTCGGTCAAGGCCTCGACCAGCAGGCCGGAAGGGTCGACAATATGAGGAGCGGTCATCGTGAGATGTCCTTTCGAGTGGGTTGCAGGAGATTCCTCGAAGGACCACCACGGTGACCGCGCCCACGTCCAAGACGCTGAGGCCAGCCACCGAGCGGCTACACCACTTTATGGGGCACTACTCCGAGCACTGCGCCCACGCGACCGGGTGGGCGGCGATCACCCGGATGTCGTCGAGGCGGGTGCCGGCGGGGGCGACGAGCGAGAAGTTCACGCTCACGACGTGCTCGGAGATGATGCGGAGGCCCGGCGTGGCCGCGAGGGCATCCTGCGCGGCCGTGACGCCGCCCTCGATGGAGTTCTCGATCGCGATCATCGCCGCGTCGGAGCGGCCGGTCGCGACCGCGGTGAGCGCCTCGGCGACGTTCGCGACCGGGATGCGCTCGGCATCCTCCAGCCCCTCGACCTGCTCGAGGGCCGCCTCGGTGAACGTGCCGCGGGGGCCGAGGAACGTGACGACGCGGGGCTGGGTCATGGTCACCGAGGCATGCTCGCGGCGGATCTGCTCGATCGCCCACCACGCCGCCCGCGTGGTCAGCTTCGACCGCGACGCCGCGACCTGCTCGTTCTGCTCGACGAACGTCACGACCGGGCAGGCCGGCTCGTGGCAGCGCCAGCGGCGCTTGCGCCAGAGCAGCCTGACGGGTCGGCCCATCGCCGGCGCATCCACCAGCGGCACCGGCGCGCGGCCATGACCGACCGCCAACACCCCGCAGCCCGGGCAGCCGACCGGGCCAGGCGGCGACTCGACCGTCACGGTCAGCGCGTCGCACTTGCGGCGCTCGACCGCGATCACGCGCAGCCCGTCGAGGCCGATGCCGTAGACCCAGGGTGGTTCGTCGGGGCCGGGTGGGGCGACGATGCCGATCGGGATCTCCCAGGAGCTCTCCCGCGGGTCCCAGGCGGGCGTGTCGGCGAAGCGTGGGCCCTGCGGTTCGGGTTCGTCGCGGTGGATGTCGCCGAGCGGGCTGGTCCATTCGAGTACCCCGTCGGGCAGCTGCCGGACGGTCCAGCGGGTGGCGTGCTTCATCGTGTGGTGGCGTCGGCACAGGTGCGCGAGATTCGACAGGGTGGTCATGCCGCCCTTCGCGAAGTCCTTCGTGTGGTCGACGTCGGCGCGGGAGACGGGGTTGGCGCAGCGCGATGGCGCTCAAGGAGACGGCGTCGATCCTCGCGGTCGAGTTGCGCGCGGCGGATCGCACCATGGAGCAGCAGCTGACCGACGCGTGGACGCTGGTGACCGAGCTGCCCGTCGGCGCACGAGGCGCACAAGGCGGGTCGCATCTCGAGCGGCCACCTGCGCGTGATCGCGGCCGCGACGCTGCCGCTGCGGCTCGACGTCGACGCGCCGGCCGCCGAGAAGGCCCGCGTGGAGGCGGAGCTGGTCGGGGTCGCCGAGCAGACAACGCCCGGCCGGCTGCGGGTGCGGGCGCGGCGGATCGTCGAGCTACCACCAGGCAAGCCACCGCGACGGGCGCGCGCTCGCCGAACGGGTCCTGGACTCGTTCTCCACTTGCCCGGTCCCGGAAGTCGCACGCCTGGGCCGGACGCTGCGGACCTGGCGACGCGAGTTCCTCGGCTACTTCGACACCGGCGGCGCGAACAACGGCGGCACCGAGGCCATCAACGGACTCATCGAGCTCCACCGGCGCATCGCCCGCGGCTTCCGCAACCGCGACAACTACCGGCTCCGCATGCTCCTCATCGGCGGCGGACTATTCGCATGACCCACACTCAACGGCGAAGAGCCC